>CAOXUF010000155.1:546-5680 GCA_948560485.1 uncultured Eubacterium sp. | reverse complement strand
AACCCGCGACCCCCTCCTTGGCAAGGAGGTGCTCCACCACTGAGCCACTCGCGCAAAATAATGTCTATATTTAAGACTATCATATTCTTTTTATAGGACATGTCATACAAAGAGCGCGAGACGGGGATCGAACCCGCGACCCCCTCCTTGGCAAGGAGGTGCTCCACCACTGAGCCACTCGCGCATTGTTGCGTTTCACACGCAAGAAATATAATACTATAAGCATTCATTTTTGTCAATACGTTTTTCTAAAAATTTTTAGGCGGGTGATATTCACGTTTTTAAATAAATTTTTCTATCTGAGAAAAATCATTTTCCCAATCCCCTGCTTTATGTTTTTCTTCCATATTACGTATTTTTATTTGCCATTTTTTCCTTTACCATATATACTATTTCTTGAATATTATAACGATACGAAAGCAGGACATTTCATATGAAATCAATCAAAGTAAAACATTCATTCTTTCTTGCCTTAGCAGCATTTATATGGGGAACAGCTTTTGTTGCCCAAAGCATTGGCGGGGATAATTGCGGACCTTACACATTTAACTGCATCCGTTCCATCTTAGGCGGACTGATTTTAATTCCTGTTATTTTTATTTTAAATAAAAGCGGGCTTTCAAAAAATGTTCCTAAAACAAAAGAAAACAGAAAAACATTAATTGTCGGCGGAATTTTATGCGGTCTCTGTCTCTGCCTCGGAAGTAATGTACAGCAGTTAGGATTATATCTTGGTGCCTCAGCCGGTAAAGCAGGATTTCTTACTGCCTGTTATATTTTAATTGTTCCGATACTTGGATTATTTTTAAAGAAAAAATGTGGAATCAACATATGGATTGGTGTAATATTGACACTGGCAGGACTGTATTTATTATGCTTTGACGGAACACTGTCATTTAAAACAGCCGACCTGTTACTACTTGCCTGTGCATTTTTCTTTGCACTGCATATTTTAGTAATTGACTACTTTTCTCCAAAAGTAGATGGTATCAAACTTTCCTGTATACAATTTTTCGTATGCGGAATCATTACTGCCATTCCAATGTTTTTATTTGATATGGAACATTCATTAACGAATCTCAATGTCTGGGCAAGTTCTTTTACATCACTTTCCACTTGGATCCCTTTATTTTACGCAGGATTCCTATCTTGTGGTGTGGCATACACATTGCAGATTGTCGGACAGGTTGGAATGAACCCTACTGTTGCTTCCTTAATCCTTAGCCTGGAGTCGGTATTTGCAGTACTTTCCGGCTGGGTTATATTAGGAGAAACTATGGGTGTAAAAGAATTAATTGGATGTGGACTCATTTTTGCGGCAATAGTCCTTGCACAGATGCCGGCAAAATCCAATACATAAACTTATAATAATTGTTGATATGATGAAATATACAAATCTGCTATTTCTCTGATTTCTTCAGAATAATATGCAGATTTTTCATCTTCTACTGCAACGACCTGAAAACCTCCCGATTTTGCGCCCTTAATTGCAGTAATAATATCTTCAAAAACGACACACTGTCTCACAGGAAAATCAATTCGCCTTGCCGCTTCTATGTAAATATCAGGAAACCCTTTTCCCCGCTCTACCTCATTTACCGTAACAATATCATTGAAATAATCTAATAGTCCCTCTCTTTCCAAAGTTGGAATAAAAAGCTCTCTATCTGAAGAAGTCGCAATGACAAGCTTCTTTCCCTGAGAATACATCTTTTTAATAAATCTCTTCGCATCCGGTTTGCAGACTACCTTATCCCGATACTCAACCTTTGCCATATCAAACCACTCTCTTACCAACTCTTCCGGTTTCTCGTTATATAAACCAAATCTCTCTATGGTGTACACAGCAGCTTTCTCCGCTCCCATCGGCGAGATTGCTTCCACATAATCGTCCGGCACTTCAAAACCTCTGTCCCCTAGAAATTTTATATCAACTTTATCCCAGACCCATGAACTGTCGAGTATAGTTCCATCTAAATCAAAAATTATTCCTTTAATATCTTTTAACATTTACTCTATCCTTACTTTCTTTTGTTTCTACTTTATTTTATTGTCTTGACGGAATCTTTCTGCCGTTTTAAAATACATTTCGGGTACATACTAACCTTATAGATTATAATACATTGCACATATGAAGGAGATTACCATGATTGATATGACTGTACTGATTCATCAGTTGATACAACTTTTTATAATAATATGCATTGGATTTCTTGCATTTAAAGTAAATATACTGAACGAAAAATCTATCCACGCACTAAATCGTTTTGTTTTAGATATCACATTACCTTTGATGATGATAGATTCTGTGTTATCAATGAAACAGCGTCCTGAAGGTTCCGAAGTTGCAACTCTTTTCGGTGCCTCCATTACTTTTTATCTGATTATGCCGATAATTGCTTTTATTATTGTAAAAACTATGGTCAAAACAATAAATATTGTACGTTCCAGACAAGGTGCATACATGTTTATGCTTGTATTCTCCAACGTAGGGTTTATGGGCTTTCCTATTTTGCAGGCTGCCTGTGGTGCCCAGGGAGACACCGCCGTATTTTATGCTGCTGTTTTAAATATTTTCTTTAACCTCAGCGCATTTACTTATGGTGTAGTTATGATTGGTTATGGCGAAGCAAAAAAGACAGCCCTTAACCTAAAATCTCTTCTGACACCAGGTATTATTAGTGCAGTTCTTGCCATTATTATCTACGTGTCAGACATTCATTTTCCTTCTACGATTGAAGATGTAGTAGGCACTGTCGGCGGACTTACCTCTCCTCTTGCAATGATACTGGTAGGTGCTACCCTTGCCACCATTAAACTCTCAGAAGTATTTAATGAATGGAAAATTTATGTTTTTTCTATAATAAAACAGTTCATTCTTCCAATATTGCTGTATCCTGTATTTCGTTTCTTCTTAGGAAACAGTCTGCTATTTAATGTTTTATTTATTGAATTCCTTATGCCGATTGCCAATACAGCCCTGATGCTGTCAGATGAATATGGTGCCGATACAAAATTTGTTTCAAAGACAATTTTTATATCAACTGTAATGTCATTAATAACAATACCACTGACAATCTATTTATGCGGAATTATATATTAAACACGAATATATTATGTAATATAGTTTCTGCTGACTGCAGAAACTATGAACTCACTTTACCTATATAATCGTCTCTATCTCATCCAAAAGATTTTCAAACAGCTTCAATGCCTGTACGATAGGCTCCTTATCAGTCATATCTACTCCTGCCAGTTTTAGTAAATCAATCGGATCTTTTGAACCTCCACCGGTTAAGAATTTCATATAATCTTTCACACCGGCTTCGCCTTCTTTCATTATCTTTGCGGAAAGTGCTATCGCTGCTGAAATTCCTGTTGCATACTGATATACATAAAACGGATTATAAAAATGTGGGATTCTTGCCCATTCCAAAGCAATATCGTCATCTAATACAATATCATCCCCAAAATAAAATTTATTTAAATCATAATAAACTTTGCACAATACATCACTTGTTAAAGTCTCACCTTTTTCTACCATGTTGTGTGTAATTTTTTCAAACTCGGCAAACATTGTCTGTCGATACAGTGTTCCCTTAAACTGTTCCAGGAAATGATTTATCAGATATGCTCTGGTTTCCTCATCCTCTGTTTTATTCAGCAAATCATGAATGAGCAAAGACTCATTGCATGTGGATGCCACCTCTGCCACAAAAATCTTATATCCTGCATTGATATACGGCTGAGCCTCATCAGAATAATAAGAATGTAGTGCATGCCCCATTTCATGTGCCAATGTAAAAACATGATCTAAAGTTCCCTGGTAATTTAACAGTACATAAGGATGCGTGCCATATGCTCCCCATGAATAAGCGCCGCTTCTCTTCCCTTCATTTTCATAAATATCAATCCAGCGGTTATCAAATCCCTCCTGCAACTTTTCAAGGTAGGCTTCACCCATTGGCGCCAGACCTGCCTTTACCATATTCTTTGCCTCATCAAATGTATATTTTTTCTCCGGTGTTTTTGCAATCGGTGCATAAATGTCATACATGTGTAGTTCATCTACACCTAAAGCTTTCTTTCTTATTTTTACATAACGATGCATCAGATGTATATGCTCATGAACCGAATCTATGAGATTATCATAAACACTTTCCGGCACATTACTGCCATCCAGATACATTGCTCTCGTAGAAGAATATCCCCTCACATCCGCATAAAAGCATGCCTGCTCTACATTTGCATTAAAAGTAGCTGCGATTGTATTTTTCATCTTGTCATATGTGCTGTATAACGCATGAAAAGCTTTTCTACGCAATTCTCTGTCTGTTCCTGACAAAATAGGAACAAAATTTCCGTGAGTGATTTTAATTTCTTCTCCGTCACTGTCCGTAATCACAGGAAAATCAATATCCGCCCCATTATACATCGCATAAATATTATCTGCAGCACTTGCCATCCTTTTACTTTTTGCCAGAATCTCCTCTGTCTTTTCATCTAATGTATGCTTTTTACTTCTCAATACTTCACTGACATACCTTCTGTAATCTGCAAATCTTTCATCTTCCATCCAGTCAAGAAGTGTACTCTCATCAATGCTCAAAAGTTCCGGTTCCACAAAAGCAGAAACACTTCCAATATCTACAACCAGTTTTTGCGCCTTACCTGAATATTTCTGATACTTCGCATTCGCCATATCCTGATGATATTTCTGATTGGAATAAACATATAGACGTTCCGCAAGCAGATTAACCTCATCATTAAATTTAAAATAGGTTAGCAAATTTTCTTTATTCTCTGAAATCTTTCCAGGATACTTTGAATATTCATCCACGAGACCGATTGCCGTTTCTAACTCCTTTTCCCAAACTTCATCACTCGGAAATAAGTCTTCCATCTTCCATGTATCTTTTATATTTTGTTCTTCTCTCTTCATTATAACCTCCAAGATACTATATTATTTTTACAAATATCCCATACTTCTCAGTACAAATATAATTGCTGTAATTGTAAATGCAGAAAATGTTGCAGGAGGAATGGGGATAACGACAAAGGACTTTAGTATATTAGACAAAATGAAAGTAGATGCGATTACAATGGGAAATCATACTTGGGGAAAAAGAGACAT
>CAOXUF010000155.1:0-536 GCA_948560485.1 uncultured Eubacterium sp. | reverse complement strand
AAAATAAAGTTGTCAGCACAATCACGCTGCTGGTCAATGTCCCTTCCGACTTCATATTTTTTGCCATTATGTAACAGCTTGGCGTAGTTGGTGAACCCAGCATAATCACCAATGCCATTAGCTTTGCATCCCGAAATCCCATTGCAACTGCTATCGGTAAAAATATTATTGGCCATCCTGCCAGTTTTAATACAGTGGCAATCACTGATGGTTTTACTTTTTCAATTGCTTTTCCTATTTCAAAACTTCCTCCAATCGCAATCAAAGCCAATGGCGTGGTTATTTTTGCAAGGCTGCTGATTGTATTATCCACCATCTGTGGAAGCTCTACTCTCAATGCAGAAAAAATAACTCCTATCACTATGCCTAGAATAATGGGATTTGTTACAATTCCTTTGAGTGTTTTCATTATTGTGTGATTACGCTCAGTGTCCTGAGACGGACATTCTATCGTAAGTATTGCCACCGCATAAATGTTATATAGCGGTACTGCTCCCACAATCATAAGGGGAACCATTCCTGTGTTTCCATAAATA
>CAOXUF010000154.1 GCA_948560485.1 uncultured Eubacterium sp. | reverse complement strand
GTCAAAAAAATTAATACTGCTGATATTATCGTTAATAGCGGAAACTCTCTCTGTAAGACTGATTTTTTCACATTAATATTAGTAAATAATGCTGTTATTCCCAGAACCATTAACAAATTAAAAATATTTGATCCCACAACATTACTTACAGCAATTGTATTTGACTGTTTTAATGAAGCCAGCGAACTAACTGCTAATTCAGGTAATGATGTTCCCACTGCTACAATTGTCAACCCAACTACAATTGATGGAATCTTTAATTTCTTTGCAATTGCCACACTACCATCTACAAAATAATCTGCCCCTTTTATCAGCAAAACAAACCCAGCTAACAAAAAAACAATATCAAACAATATTTTCATCTCTCTTACCTTCTTTAATCATAATAGTACTATTCTATCTAATTCACTTATTTTATGCAATACAAAACTTGTCTGACGAAGCACACGAAATCGTTCTCAACAGCTATTATAATTAATTATTGTCGATTTTTATACATCCTGACTTTTAATCTAGTAGACTTCGCTCCTTCTCACTGATTTGGCTCACCTTTTCCTCTCTCTTCTACTTTATAAAGTTCAGCCATCAGCTCGATTCCGCTTCGCTCCTTCTCACTGATTTGGCTCACCTCTGACTCTCTCTTCTACTTTATAAAGTTCAGCCATCAGCTCGATTCCGCTTCGCTTCTTCTCGCTGATTTGGCTCACCATATACAAAAAACATCAGGGATTCAAAGTCCTGCAAGCAGTACTTGTGAATCCCTGATATTTTTTGTGCATGGCTGAACTTTATAATTCAAATATGAGGTCTCCGTATGTAGGCATTGGCCATGCTTCTTTTGGCATAATTACTTCCAGCTCATCTGCCGGTTTTCTAAGTGCTGCCATAGCAGCCATAACTTCATCTTTATAAGCAATTGCTGATGTTTGTGCATCTTCTGCATTTGCAGCCTTTTCTGTAATGTCTTCCAAATCTTTTACTGCATTTTTCATTTCTACTAACTTTTCTGACACTTCTGACAACATTTCTGTTTGTACTGTAGCATCAACGCCTGCCTCTTTTACTGCCAAAACAGTGTCTGCCAGTTTCTTTGTATATTTTACTACTGCCGGAATCAGCATCTTGTTTGCCATATCAACCATGGTTAAGGCTTCAATGTTTCTCACTCCTGCATACTGTTCAAAAAGAATTTCTTTTCTTGCTTCTAATTCTGCCTTTGAAAGAACACCAAATTTACCATACATCTCGATTGTTGTTTCATCCAGCAATGATGGAATAGCATCTACGATAGACTTGCAATTTGGAAGTCCTCTCTTTTCAGCCTCGACTGTCCACTCTTCTGAATATCCGTTTCCATTAAATACAATTCTTGCATGTTCTTTCATCAATTTAGCAGTATACTCCTCTACTGCCTTATCAAAATCCTCTGCTCCTTCTAATGCTGCAACAGCCTTTTCAAACTGCTCGGCCATCATTACATTAAGAACTGTATTTACATCACCAATGGTATTGGATGAAGCGACCATCCTAAATTCAAATCTGTTACCTGTAAAAGCAAACGGTGATGTTCTGTTTCTATCTGTAGGGTCCTTCTCTAATTTAGGAAGTTTCTTAATTCCAAAATCAATCTCGCCAGAAGAAAGACTAGATGTTGCCTTACCATTCTTTATTATCTGCTCAACGACATCTCCTACCTGATCTCCTAAGTACATTGAAATAATAGCCGGAGGAGCCTCGTTTGCGCCAAGTCGGTGGTCATTTCCTGTATTCGATGCAGCCAGTCTTAAAAGTACTGCATGAGTGTCAACAGCAGCCATTGTACACGCCAACACTAACTGGAATAATTTATTATTTTCAGGCTCTTTCCCCGGCTTAAATAAATTAATACCATCATCTGTAGTAAGAGACCAGTTGTTATGCTTTCCTGAACCGTTAATACCATCAAACGGTTTCTCATGAAGCAGACAAATCATTCCATGAGATTTTGCTGTTTTCTTTAATAAATCCATTACTAAAAGGTTGTTATCCAACGCTACATTTGAGATTGAAAAAATTGGGGCAATCTCAAACTGACCTGGAGCAACCTCACAATGCTGTGTTTTTGCTGTAATTCCCAGTTTCCATAACTTCGTATTTAAATCCTCCATAAATGCCTTTACTCTTGGAGGTATAGAACCAAAATACTGATCATCCATTTCCTGTCCCTTTGGAGCTTTTGCGCCAAAAAGAGTACGTCCTGAGTAAATAAGGTCAGGTCTCTTCAAATATTTTTCTCTGTCTACAAGGAAGTATTCCTGTTCCGGTCCGACATATGAATAGATTCTATTTGTCACTTCATTTCCAAATAATCTCATCAGTCTGACACCCTGCTTGCTAACTGCATGCATCGCTTTCAATAATGGCGTTTTTGTATCCAGAGACTCTCCTGTATATGAACAAAAAGCTGTAGGAATACAAAGAGTATCTTCTTTAATATAAACAGGTGATGTAATATCCCATGCTGTGTAACCTCTGGCTCCACATGTCTCGCGGAGGCCACCGGATGGGAATGAAGAAGCATCAGGCTCTCCTTTTAACAATTCTTCTCCTGTAAATGTGTTCTCAATTCTTCCATTTTCCGGTACAGATGCAAATGAATCATGTTTTTCAGCTCCTACTGAAATAACATATGGCTGGAATACATGTGTATAATGTGTAGCACCCTTTTCCAAAGCCCATTCTTTCATCGCCTGAGCAACAACATCTGCCAAATCTTCTGTTATCTCTCCACCTTCGTGCATCAATTTTTTTACTGTCTCAAAATCACTTTTTGGCAAACGGACTTTCATCACTGCATCGTCAAAAACGTTTTCTCCGAATACTTTTTCAATATTTACTCCCATAGTCTTTGTTCCTTTCCTTAACTAACATATTTTCCGCCTAAGCCATTTCTTTCCAAAAGAAAAGGGCACTTCTCCAAATCATCATTTTGAAGAACGCCCTTGTCCTTAATCTCATTTAGCGGTGAGGTCTCCCTCATTCGCACATTAATTTACACCATATCTTTAGAAAAATCAATAGCATAGACTAGTTTATCTAATTTTTTAAACCTTTTTCTTAATAAAATTAAGTTTTCATCAACATAACTTACATTTTCACTCTTTTTTTATCGTATTTCAACAAATACATTTAACCAATACTAACATTAATCTACAACTTCTTCCCCACGATACATACACACAATCTGCCTGTTTCCTGAATTATCAACACAAGTAGAACACATAATTACTTTATCATTTATTTCCGGAAGTCTGTTATCAAACTTATATCTGCTCTTACTACAGACCGTATTGAGCCACTTCTGATAATCATTGTCATCATCAAACCCAAACTTATAAACATCATCATTATCATCTTTTGTTGCAAAAGCAGAAAATACATAATAGATGTAATGACGATAACCTACATAAACATCAAAAGTCTGGTGCTTTTTCGCAAAACTGTCTTCCCGATAATTCATCAGTTCTTTAAACATGGAACCGTCCATCATGTTATGTCCATACAATATGCACATCCTTCCATCAAGACCACCTGTTCTATAATCCAAAAAGATAGCTCCGGCACCATTGCTGACCTTATCTGAACCTCTCTTTAAATAAAAATCATTGTCCTTGTGTTCAACAATGGGATACTGAATTCTCGTTCCGTCCAATTTGATATAACCTTTTGCTTCATCATTATACTGTAACATCGCCTTATAATCCCATACCCATGTCGTAAGAGATGAAGAATAATCCATGGATTTTTTCTTCTTTTTCATGCTTTGACTATTGCCAGTACTTTGCTGATGAAACATTTCATTAATCTCTGCATACTTGGCTTCATCTTCTTTATAATCCAGATAAGAATTCGTCAAACTGTATGAAGTATAAATTAAAACAACAGCTGCAATTCCAAGAACTACATACCTGATAATAGAATATGCTCTATTTGAAATATGTACATTTTTCATTTTTTCTTTTGCTCTCTTTACTATATATATGATGCTTTCTCTATTTACTTTCACTTTATTTTTTCCTTTACAAAAACATACTAAAGTAAGTATAAAATTAATATAAAAAAAACGCAAGCCGCACTTTAACTTTCCATGTTTTTACTATAAAGAAAAATGTGCCCCAAAGTAATTAAACTTTAAAGCACATTCCTTCTTTAATTTAAATATAAATTTCTATTATTCTGCTTTTCCTACAGAACCGAAAAGTTCCATTTTTTCTTTTACAGTAGCCTTAATAGCATCTGCACCAGGAGCAAGAAGTTTTCTAGGATCAAATCCCTTTCCTTCTAAATCCTTTCCTGCTTCAACATATTTTCTTGTAGCTTCTGCAAATGAAAGCTGACATTCTGTATTTACATTAATCTTTGATACTCCAAGATCAATTGCTTTCTTAATCATATCTTCAGGAATACCTGTACCACCGTGAAGTACTAATGGCATTACTCCTGTCTTCTGCTGAATAGCATCTAATGTTTCAAAGCTAAGTCCTTCCCAGTTATCAGGATATTTACCATGAATATTACCAATACCTGCTGCAAGCATGTCCACACCGAGGTCTGCTACTGCTTTACATTCATCAGGATCTGCACATTCACCCTTACCAATAACACCGTCTTCTTCACCACCGATTGAACCAACTTCTGCTTCAATAGATAATCCAAGAGCATGTGCAACATTAACTAATTCCTGAGTCTTTGCAATGTTTTCTTCGATTGGATAGTGTGAACCATCAAACATGATTGATGTAAAACCAGCCTTAATACACTGATAACATCCTTCATATGAACCATGATCTAAATGAAGTGCTACAGGAACTGTAATTCCTAATTCTTCATCCATAGCTTTTACCATAGCAGAAACTGTCTTAAATCCTGTCATGTACTTTCCGGCACCTTCTGATACTCCTAAAATAACAGGGCTTTTTAATTCTTCTGCTGTTAAAAGGATTGATTTTGTCCACTCAAGATTATTGATATTGAACTGTCCTACAGCATAATGTCCTGCTTTTGCTTTTTCTAACATCTCCTTAGCTGATACTAACATAATGTACCTCCATATATTTCTTTATTGTTAATTTTTAAACAACTACGATTAGTATACCCCATTTTATGGCAATTGCCAACATTATTTTATAGTTATTTTCTTTGCACTGCTCCACTTTCCATAAATTTTCTTACCTCTGGAATCTATGGCATAAGTACGTGCTTTTACTTTGTATGTCTTCCCAGACTTAAATTTTCCAAAAGTGAGAACTTTTGATTCAGCAAAGTCTGATCTCTTACCTATCTTTACCTGTATTCCGTCATATGCTCCCTTTGCACTTAGTTTTACTGTGGCATATCTTTTATAATTTTGTTTCGGAATAATAACTTTTGCCTTTTTTAATTTAATTTTTTTCCACTTTGGAACGATTGTCATATTCTTATAAGCTCTGGCACCTTCCTTTATTTTCTTTTTTTCAAAATACCAGCCCTCAAACTTATATCCCTTCTTCTTTACCTTTGGAATAACATAGTTCTCACCATCAAGTACTGTTTGTTTTGATACTTGTTTTTTTCCATTCTTAAAAATAATATTACGTTTTGGTACTGATTCTCTGTTTATATCTGTCCACTTTGCAGTCATTGTACCTTTGTCCCCGGCTCTTCGATAAACTCTGACGTAATCTACCATCATATCTGCTGACACGAAATCTTCATCCGGTGCAAAA
>CAOXUF010000153.1:2018-5754 GCA_948560485.1 uncultured Eubacterium sp. | reverse complement strand
CCTCGATCTGTTCTAACGCCTTCTGGCATACGGTATCGTAGTCCCCATCTTCCGCGTATTTCACTTCGATGATGATCCCGATATCCGCGTCCTCCACCTGGATCTGGATATCGCGGTAACCATTCCCCGCTTCTTTGTTGGACCGCACATACCAGCCGCTCTTAAAGCCCAGGATCCCTAATAAGATGCCATGATAAAAGCAGACACTTGGGTCCTGTCTTTTAGGACCCTTAGTGGTCGCTTTCCCAGAGGGTAAGTTTTCTTTAAGGGGTCTCCACACAAACGTATCACGGATCCCGATCGTCCTGCCCAGGTATGCATTGAACAGCCGCTCCACCCCTTCTGCATCCCCCTCCTGCGGTGAAAGTTGCTTCTTATACTAGATAGCAAAACTGAAGCCTTTTGCGAAAAGATCCATACCTCAATTAGGGGGGATATGCTTACCCACCTATTTCATCAAAAAACATTTCTATGTAACCAACCACCCATAGATCAAAAACTTATTGTATATTCTATCCATATAAATATTTCAAATGATCAAGCGATATCTTCTCCCCATTAATGTCTATAAATCCGTTATTAAACATTGACAGAATATTTCTATTATTCTCGCTAAACCATATTGCTTTATTTTTATTTATTATATATTCAATATTTCTCATTATTTTGTCTGAAGTTAATAATTTTATGCCTTGGCTCCTAAGAAGCTTTTTTGCCTCATCGATATTTTCTCCCATTTCACAAAGTCTCTTAAGTTTATCAATATCCTGGCAAATCATATATTCATTTCAGATAGCATACCGCTGTTTAGAAGCCATAACATACAAAAGAGTGTTTTTATAGTAATTATCAAATGCTATTTCTGTATTCATAGACTCAATTATTTTTTGAGCATCTGCATCTTCGTTGTTATTCCAATATGTAAACCAATCGAGTACGAAATTGCTTAGCAAAGGATCTGAATCATATTTCAAATGATTACAAAATGGCAAAAGATATTCCATATCCATAGGATGAAATTGTTCAATTGAATCAACAATCGATTTACCAATAGTGATACCCAACCATTTCTGATGAGGCTCCGCCTTCGCTGCTTCTGCTAAAGGTTTCCCAAGAAAAATGTGATTTTCTTCATCCATTATAGAGGCTCCAACAGAGATTGTACCTCGCAGAGGGATTCCCCTCTTTAGTGCTTCACAAAAAACAATACTGCATTTCTCTAAAAAGCCACCAATCAGTGGTCTTAAAAATGAATCAATTTCTATCCAAAGCAAAAATGTATCGCTAAAAAACGCATGGCTCAAATCATAGTTAATAATGTGATATGGAGTATCAAAATCAGCTAAATCAGCCATTACACCATTCAAATCGCCTAACAATTCTCTCTTACCAAATAAAGGATTACAAACAGTAATAGGGGTATAATTATCATTGCATAATTTAATCATATCTGAATAATAGTCATAAACCTTATGAAATTCCCCAGTATTTAATAATTGTGATGTCCCCAATATGTCAAAAAATGCTATTAGGATTTGTTTTTCGCTAATTCTTTTCATTGGACAAACTCCCTAATCTATCAACAATCAAAATGTCTTTTTTTATTTATTCCCTTTACTTTCTTTATAAACGTCCCCAACGCAAGTACTCAAATGCCACAATAGCATTTGCCCCCAGTTTCGCAGGAGCGGGGTATTCGCCCCAACCACGCTTCGCTCGGTATTAGTTTGTACGCCCAAGTGGTGTGGAATATATCCCTCTATGATTCAATCCTATCTTTTAAATAACTATCCACAAACATGAATTCAACAACACTCAATGCATTTAAAATCTGAATGCATTCATATTTTCAACTCTTCTGTTCATTCGACCATGCATTAGCCAATTTCTATTCAAATACGGAGGCTCGATGCCATTTTCAAATTTAAAACCATCCACTTCAATTTTTATAACCACATTATGGCCTCCATAATAATATTGAAGGCCAGCTAAGGGAAAGTCAAACTGACCAAACCTTAAGATTAGTTTATCTGTTTAACATAATATAGTCTTTGGTAACGAACCTATATTTATTATATAGAACATTTGTTCTTTTATCAACTTCCTTTTTCTCGTAATTTGACGTTAATTTTTAACCTCCCAATATCCTGATTTGTCGCTCCCGATTCTTTCTATTAACTCTTTCTTTCGTAGAGAATCCAATGTCCGTTGGATCGTTCTCAATGATTTAGATGTAGCATCTGCCAGTTCCTTTCTTGTGTAATAAGGATTCTTTTCAAGCAGATAATATACCGCCCGCTCATTTTTATTCAAAGAAATATTTACAGTGACACCTTCAATGCCATTTACAGTGCCATCCATTTCATTTCCATTCTGACGTACAGAAACATTTTTTGTTTTTCTGTAAAAAACAAATGTAAATCCATTGTCTGAAAATTCATATGAATACTTTACCCCCGCGTCCTTACACAAACTATTAATACGCTTAAATCCACTCCCAAACTGTTCAATTGACTTATTCAAGTATAAAATTTTTGAAATCGCGGCATTCCGTATAGAAGACTGTAGGTTCTTGTTGATATAATCTTCCGGACTATATGTACTCGCAAAAGATCCCGGACTGTATATGGGTAACTTTACCCGGATGTACGCAGATTTCATGATATGTGCTGCCATTATACACCGCATGGGCATAACTGTTCGCTAAAATCTCCCTCACAGCCGCAACTGGAATTTCCGGGATTTCCGCCCTCTCCATATCGACAATCTCACTTTTCCAATTTATGTTTTTCAAAATATATTTTTCCGCTATTCCAAGAAGGTTTAAAATATTGTCCTCATACATCTGCATATCCAAAAATGTAAGTTTTTCATCCGTCGCAAAAACGGCTGCTTTTAAAGTCACTGGATGCGAATTCCCAAACAAAACATTCCCGGCATTGGTCAAATAGTCTCCATCCACAAATCCGAACCTTTTTAACACGGTCTGTACTGTGTATCTTCCATCCACTAAGCGTCCTGCGGAAACTGACCTTTCGCAAAAGGTCTTTACAGTTGCCTTATCAATCTGCTTTGCGAGACATTGTGATTTTGTTTTCTCCCATTTTTCCTTATATTCATTTGCTATAAAGAACTGCCTGAGTTCTGCAGGTGTTACCTCCCGATCCTCATCCGCTGTCCTCAGATAATATCTTCCCGCAGCAGAATAAGGATAATCCTCCCCATGAAACTCTATCTTGATCACATGGCGATCATCCAGAACCTCTTCCTGTATCATAGGATATATCTGTGGTTTTATGAATTCATATACAAATCTGGACACATCCCGAAGTGATGATTCCGACACATCCTGTCCAACCACATCCCCATTCGGCTTAACGCCAAAGTATAAAGTTCCAACTCCATGCTTATTTAAAATAGAGGAAATCGAAATCATAGCCTCTTTCAATTCGCCAGTAGTTTTTTTGAATTCCAATGTTTCCGATTCTTTTCCTAAATTCATTGTCTGTTGTGCCTCCCTCTTAATGTAGTATATCATGCCTCCGGCATAATCGGCATTCTACACTCGCCAAAAGCGAGCAAAACTCCCTATGTTACGCTAACGCTCATTTTATCACATTTCAAAATAAATGTCTTTAAGAATGTCACTGCATTGACACTGTAACGTCACTGTAAATGGCACAGCAAAATTTTTCACATTTAGGATTTATTTTTCTCCGTATGGCGTTTTGGATTC
>CAOXUF010000153.1:0-2008 GCA_948560485.1 uncultured Eubacterium sp. | reverse complement strand
AATGCCAAAATATTTTTCAAAAAATGTCTTCAGCTTATCAATAACACCCTGTTTTTTCTTCGCCCTGCCACCGCCGCCAAAGCGGGAGATCGGAGGCATGAGCTTATCTATGTCTGTCCCGGCTGTTTTAATTTCTCCATCCCGAAACGCATTCTCCATAAACTTCCGGGTATCTTCCGGCTTCAGTTTTTCTTCTGCAATAATCGTATCAAGATCGCGTTCGCGCTGTTCCACCACAAACTCATGCCACTCATTCATAACATCATCTACGTCATTGATTCCTGCAATAAAAGTTTCTATGAGTTTTTTCTTGCTCCGCAGTTCCGGGCTAGCGTCAATTGCCTTGTTGATAGTTATCAGCACTTCCTTATCTTCACAGTGGGTATCATGGTACTTCTTTACGAGCATAAGTATATAATCAATATTGATCTCTATCTGCCGAATCAGCTCAATTTCGAAGACCACATCATCTGTGATGTCCGTACTCTCCTGACGTTTACGCTTCCATTCATCCCGCAAATCCTGATAGCGTCCGAGATAATCCTGCAAATCACGCTCGGAAATCAGTTCATTGCCCTTAAACTCATCAAAAGAAATCAAGAGATTCCGCATACGGAGAATTGCGCCAAACAGCGCAATAAAGTCTTTCTGGTTCTGCTCTCCGACAATTTGCAGTTCTGACAGCGGAAAATTATGATTCAATTCTTCCATCAGGTCCACATATCCCGGCATCTGCTTTCCATCGACAGACTCATAACCATAGTAATAATCCTTAAAACTCTGCAGCAGAACAATACCTCCGGCATTCTTATTCCCAAACAAGGAAATGGTGCTGTCCACACGCTTTTGCAGATTACGGAAGCAAACAATATTTCCAAAGGTTTTAATGGAATTCAAGATACGATTGGTACGGGAGAATGCCTGTATCAAACCGTGCATCTTCAGATTCTTATCCACCCACAGCGTATTCATAGTTGTGGCGTCAAAACCTGTAAGGAACATATTTACTACGATCAGGATATCCAATTCCTTATTCTTCATACGAAGCGACACATCTTTATAGTAATTCTGAAACTTTTCGCTGGAGGTATCATAGCTTGTATGGAACATTTCATTATAGTCCTTGATTGCATCTTCCAGAAAATCTCTGGACGACTGATCAAGAGCGGAAGTATCCTCAGAATTTTCCTCATCTAAAATGCCGTCTGACTCTTCTTCATTTGCACCATAACTGAATATGGTCGCAATGCGCAGTTTCTTGGTCGGGTCTGCAGCCATCTGCTTCTTGAATTCCTGATAATACAATTTTGCCATCGGTACGCTCGATACTGCAAAGATAGAATTGAACCCGCTGATACGCTGTTTCCGCTTAATCTCCTCCACTTCATCACGCCCCGCAGACGCTACCTCTGCAATATTAGTCAATGTATTGTATATGTAGGTTTTATCTCCACGGTAAGTCTTCTGGTCAAAATGTTCCAATATATACCGCGTCACGATACGGATACGCTCAGGAGCCATCATAACCTTCTCCCGGTTAATATCCCAGACCATCTCATCTGTGATTTCCTCATCCGTATCCATCGTCTTAATATAGTCTACTCGAAATGGAAGGACATTTTTATCGTTGATAGCATCCACAATTGTGTAGCTGTGAAGCTGATCTCCAAAGGTTTGTCCTGTAGTAAAGAACTCCGGATTCTTTGCTCTGCCAGAATTTACGGAGAAAATCGGTGTTCCTGTAAATCCGAACAGATGGTATTTCTTAAAGTTCTTTACAATAGCCGCGTGCATATCTCCGAACTGGCTGCGGTGACATTCATCAAAAATAATGACGATGTGCTTCATATACACTTCATGCCCCGGATTCTTTTTTATAAAAGTAGCCAGTTTCTGTATTGTAGTAATAATAATATGCGCATCTTGGTCTTCCAACTGACGTTTTAATATGGTAGTCGAAGTATTGCTATTGGCAGCGCCCTTAGATCGGAAGAGCGTCGTGTAGGGA
>CAOXUF010000152.1 GCA_948560485.1 uncultured Eubacterium sp. | reverse complement strand
TTTGCAGTATCAATTCTCTTGTTGCATGATGTATTCCAATCAGCCAATCTTGACTTAACATTGTCTGCCCAGTTTTTATCTGTGAACCAAGATCCTGCTACACTCTCCTGACCACAATTAATCCATTCAAACAATGTAGCTTTTGACT
This sequence comes from uncultured Eubacterium sp., assembly GCA_948560485.1. The sequence goes on along the minus strand of CAOXUF010000152.1, from coordinate 5,624 downwards.
CACCATTTTCTGTAACTGTTGAATACCAGCATTTGTCGATATAATCCCAAGTCTTTCCTTCTTTGTAGATTTCAAGAACTTTATTCCATCCTTCTTTGTCTTTGTAAAGCTTGTGAGCATCAAGGCTGTTCCAGATATCCATCTGCTTATCATAAAGTTCACCGGTTACTACAGGAAGTGTATCTCCGGCAGCCTTTTTCATCTGACCATTTTCTGACCATTCCTGATCAAATATAGCCTGTTTTGCCTGTGTTGTTGCTGTCCAGAATGAAGCAAATGTATATGTTACATCCAATTTTGCTTTTTCTTCTTTGCTCATTTCAGGATTTTTATCATCCAAAGCATAGTTATGTAAGCAGATAGGATCCATTACTAACTGAATAGTATTTTCAGCATAATCTGTGCTTGGGTATGGATAGAAATCCCAATCATTTGATTTAATATACGCATCGCTGTCTTTTGCTGATTCATCAGCGCCTGCTGTCAGGAACCACGGATCTTCAAAGTTTACTAATGTTCTGTTGTTGCAGAAATAGTACCATGAATATGCGTTCGACTCTGCTACAATATCCTTTGTAAGGTTACCAGCGCCATCTGCCACATCAATGGAAACCTCAGCCCACTTTGGTAAATACTGAAGTAATGACTTAACCTGATCGCTGTTCAAATCTACTGTATCGTTTTCTGAGATTGATTTGTTAATGCTGTCGCATCCCATACTTACGATATTTAAAGGTGTTCCTTTTGCTCCCCAGAATGTCTTTCCATCTGCTTTCTTTACAAATCTTGTAAACTCATCAATATCCCAATCAGGATCCGGAACATTAATATTGTGATCTTCTGCTAATGCTTTATTTACCCAGATGCCATGTGGAATCGTGTATGATGGAAGTCCTGCCTGGAATCCATAATAATTCAACTGATCCATAAGAGATTTATTGTATGATTTATAAATATCATCATCGCTGTAAACTGACAAGTCAGCAACTAAACCTTTTTTCAAATCTCTGATAACATCTGTAGAACCCCAGATGTCAGGATATTTGCCATATTTCGCCTTGAAGTTATCCATTTCTTCTTCCCACTTAGGAGTATTCACCTGATCAGGATCACCTGACTTTGACCAGAGATTAATCTTAATATTCGGATACGCTTCATGGAACTTTGCAGCTACTGCACGAACCTGTGCCACATTGCTGGCTGTAATGTTCTTAGCGTCAGCTAATTTCTTCCCAGCAGAACTGTTTGGATTTCCGATATCTTCATAGTATTCTCCATCTCCTGACCAAACCATGATAGACACTTCACCTTTTGTGTCTGATGCCAATCCTGTTGTTACTCCAATTTCGTTAGCATTGCCGCTAACAGCGCCCTTTTCATCCTTGCCGCATCCTGTTAATGCCATAGATGTGCCAAGAACAATCGTTAGTGATAAAGCTAATGCTTTACGGCCTAATTTTTTCATTTCCATTCATCCTCCTTATTGAAAAATTTTTTTCACCTACATTAGAATTCACATAGTGATATTCTTGTAAATAATTTTATCACAACAATATGTACAAATCAACAATAAAAAACGATTTTAAAACGATTTTTATTGTACTTTTTTAACAATTAACAATTCTCGTTTACATAAAACAAACATGTTTTTTGACTATTTTTTACAAATAGCTTTTCAACGCTTTATTCACAATAACTAGATATAGAATAATCTTTGTTTAAATCACACTATCTTGTAATTTTTATAATCAAAAAGAGATTTCCGTTCCCGAAAACCTCTTTTTATGTATCTTATTTATTTTGCAAATTATATTTCACTGATTAGTCATTTTCTCTTTTTCTTGCAAACACAACAATTGCTGCTGCTGCAATAATTGCTGCTGCTCCACAAGCGATTGGTGTAAAATCACCAGTTGCTACTGTTGTTGTAGTTGTACTTGCTGTACCAGTTGCTGCTGTTGTTGTTCCACCTGCCGGCTGTGCTCCATCTTCTGCAAGAGAGTAACCACTACATGTGATTGTTGTAAATGTCTTATCATGAGGGCCTGAATCTCCATCAGCATCTTTCTTTGCTGCAATTGCTTTTGCCCCACCTGCATATGCATAGTGCTTATTTCCATCAGTAGCTTCTCTGTCACCATATTCTCCACCAAATCCAAATGTAATCTGGTCAGCGTTTGCTTCTGCTGTGAAAACTTCATCTACAGTAGTTTCAGTTCCTTTTGTTAACCAAACCCACTTACCGAAAGCAAAGTCTTCTTTTGTAGATATCTTAATGAACACCCACTTGTTGCAGTCACTGGATTTTAATTTACATGTGATGTGGTATTTTTTTCCTTTTACTACATCAGCCTTGCGGTACATCTGAGCTCCCCAGATACCACCCCAGCCAATCTGCTTCAAATCTGCCTGCCAGCCTGACTCTGTAATGTTTGTTACCTTTCCGTCAGCTGCTTCATACCATGTATGTCCCTTCTTGCCGTCAAATCCTAAATAATCTGTCCAGCCTGCTGTAGCTGCAAATACATTAATGCACATACCTGCTGTCAGTGCAAGGGCTGCAACTACCGCTGAAATCTTCTTCAAAGTTTTCATTTTATAATCCTCCTCTAATATAAAACTGCGAACTCTCGCTATTTAAAATTACTATAACACGAACGACTCATTAATTCAACAAATAAAAATATTTTTATCTACACTTAGGACACTTTTTACAATATCGCTTTTTATTTACTGTACATTTTCACTAAATATCCATGGTATTAATTTGATTTCACGGAATATTGTGGTAACATATTAAACATGAGCAAAACGGTACATAACATCCTTTTGCCAAACTAAAATATACATATATTAAAATATTCTTTGGAGGTTTTTATGATAAGACTAATTTTTCTGATAGTTTTTCTTATAATATATTTTTTTATTTCCCTGCCAATCCAGCTTGCGGAATTTATTATTGAAAAATTTAATATGGATTTGAGAAACAAAACCAGCCTTGCCTTTGTAAAGTTTGGACTAAATTGTGTGCAATTGATTTCCGGCATCAAACTGGAGGTAAACGGATATGAAAATATTCCAAATAATGAGGCTGTATTATTTGTGGGAAACCATACCAGTTTCTATGATATTATCGTGACTTATCCTTTAATGAACCGCCCTACCGGATTTGTTGCCAAAAAAGAGATTCAAAAAATACCTTTTCTAAGCTGGTGGATGTATTTTGTAAATTGTATTTTCCTGGATAGAAAAGATCCCCGCAAAGGTCTGCAGTCTGTGCTTGACGCTGCGGACATGATTAAAAATGGAATATCTGTTTTTCTATTTCCAGAGGGTACCCGCTCGAAAGATTGTAAACTAGGCGAATTTAAAGATGGCGGATTCAAAATTGCTACAAAATCAAAATGCCCGATTATACCGGTTGGTATCCAGGGTACTTACAATGTATTTGAGAGACAATTTCCCCGGATTAAATCTTCCAAAGTTATCGTAAACTTCGGAAAACCGATTTATACTGAGCCAATGGACCGTTCAGAAACAAAACAGCTTCCGGAAACCGTTAAGGCAATGATTAAAGAATTATCTAACCAATAAAATCTTTCCATATGTTTTTATTGTAAATTCATCTATTAAATGTTAAAATATCACAAGATTAGTGAAATATGGAGGTACAAAATGATTATCAACACACCATTAATGGCTCTTGGATGGTTTTCTATTACCCTTATAGTGATTGCCGCTATTCTTTTAATAGCTGTTATCGTTCTCTATATCGTGGGTAAAAAAGCAGAAAAAAAACAGGCAGAACAAGAACAGGTTATGCAGGAAAATTCTCAGTTAATCAGCCTATATGTTTTAGATAAGAAAAAGTTACGCCTAAAAGAAGCCGGTCTTCCAAGCATCGTAATGGAACAGGCACCAAAATATGCAAGACGTGCAAAACTTCCTATTGTAAAAGTTAAAGCTGGTCCGAGGGTCATGAATCTGATTGCTGATGCCAAAGTATATGAGACAATTCTTCCAAAACAGGAAGTTAAGGCTAAGGTAAGTGGAATTTACATCACTTCATTTAAGAGAATCCGCGGTCCGGTATACGAACCAAAGAAAAAGAAAAAACTTTTCGGAAGAAACTAATAACAAAAGAACTACTTATATTTCTTGTAAAAGAGATATAAATAGTTCTTTTATTTATATATTTTTATGATATAACATCTTTAAAAACGTTACTGATGATGCGTTGTATTTATTTCTAACTCGTTGTCAGATATTTTGTTTCCATCAATATGTATCTGATATTTTACTTTTAAATCCACATTGCCATCTTCCTGTTCATTCACTATAACTTCCTCAGTCATAATTTCTACCAGCATATCTCCCATAGGTGTACTGTACAAAGACTGTCTGGTAGCATTATCTTCCAATATTAACCGTCCCTCAATTGCCCCTTTTCTAATAATTTCCACCATCTGATTATTAAATTTTATAATATTACTGGTTTTCTCTTTGCTGTCTTCTTCAAAATCATCATATAAGATATAATGCTTATTTTTTCTTAAATAATGTTTTCCGGCAGCAAGCATTTCAATATTATCCGTTGTTCCTTCTACTTTCTGTAACCCGGATATTTTAATTACAGCATTTTCACCCATACTAAAACTCCTCTATATTTATTCGGTTCGTCTCATCAATTTCAAAAGGCATAATCGAATTCGCAAAACTCTTAAATTTGTCCGCAGCATCACTCACATAAAATTCGTAAACCGGTTTTGCTCCACTGTCAGCACTAAGTCTTTTCTCTTCTAACAATCTGCCCAGACTGATTGCCGTTTCATAAGCAGGATTAACCAGATTTACATTCTCTCCCATCACCTTTCCAATCGTACTTCTCAGCAGCGGATAATGTGTACAGCCAAGAATCAGACTGTCAATATTCTGCTCTTGTAATTCATCGAGATATCTTCTGGCAATCTCTTCTGTCACGGAATCATGTAACATTCCCTCTTCTACCAACGGGCAAAATAACGGACACGCCTTACCTATAACTGTAATTTCAGGATCTTTTCCATGTATATATTCTGTATAAAGTTCACTCTTTATCGTTCCTTCTGTTCCTATTATGCCGATACGTTTATTCTTTGTATTCTCTATTGCACTTTTAGCACCTGGTTTTACCACTCCTATAACCGGAATATCCAGTTCACTCTCAATGGCATCCAATGCAAATGCACTGGCTGTATTACATGCCACAACAATCGCTTTTACATTTTTCGTCTGTAAGAATCTGACTATCTGGCGGGAATATCTGATAATCGTATCCTTTGATTTGCTTCCATATGGCACTCTGGCTGTATCACCAAAATATACGATACTTTCCCTTGGAAGCTGTCTTGTTATCTCTCTTGCTACCGTCAGACCACCAACACCGGAATCAAACACTCCTATCGGCGCATTGTTTTTTTTCTCCATATATTTCACCCTTCTTTTTGTTTTTCTATTTTACCTTTATTCCCATAAATATTCAATAGCATTGATTAAAATGTTTTTCTGCGGGTAATAATCTAAATATGCTAAAAGTAATTGATACAAAACAATCGTATGTTTTGTCTATCATATTAGGAGGTTAA
>CAOXUF010000151.1:922-5779 GCA_948560485.1 uncultured Eubacterium sp. | reverse complement strand
AATATCAGATTACTTTTATTTATGATATTGCTGAATATCTAAATACATTGGATAAAGTTGAATCTATGGAAGCTGCTATGTTCGTGCCTGCTCATTCGGATGTTACGAGAAACATCACAGGTATAGTTCAGCTTAACCGGTCGAAAGTATTTGATATATCAAACAATATACAGTCCATCTTAAAAACTCCTATGTGCTTTGAACAACTCTTAAAGCAGCTTTTTAATGAATATGGACTGGTAATGAATTTTGAACAGTATGTTTTAATAGGAAGTACAGTGCGTTCTTATCTGGCATGGCTAAAAGATAATGAAAAAATAAAGGCAGTTTTTACAGATAATTTGTTATTGTGGAGCAGTTTATAATCTGGAGGAGAATTCCATGGTACTAAACGAGGCACTTCAAGTTTATTATGATTCTGTGGAAGAAGCCTACGTAGTATTTTTTTATTATGATCCAAGATTCTGGGAACCAGTGGCGACACGAAGAATGCGATAAAAAATAAAGTGTTACAAATTAATGTTTATATGTGTAAAATCCTATTTTAAATCATAAGAAACTCTCGTTTGCTGAGGAGGTGGAAAATTCAGTTTGTTAAAGAATTACCTAACGATTATTTTACAAATTGTGGATTACTTAGACTGGATATCCGTAGTGATTATGAAATTTCAATTGAGATTATTAAAATTCTAAGATTGATCATCGAACCAACATATTCTCTTTTTGATTGTGATAAAATTGCTACAAAAGCGATTACATTAGCAACAGAACGTATTTTAGCATTGAAAAAATTAGGCTTTAGGCCTTTAGAAGAAAAACTAATAGGGTCTGACGGAACAGAGTATGATTCCTATTTTGTATTGTGTCAAGATTAGTAGAATTAAAAATTCCAGTTTGGATTACGTAATATTTGCAATAATAATTACATGGTGTTAAAGCGTATAGAAAAATCTATGCGCTTTTTTTTACGTAAAAAAACAAAAATAATAACAAAAAATGGAATTATTGTCTGAATTTCAGGACAGCATGTTGCTTTGGCAAAGGGCATAGGAGAAAATATGCAGACTGCCACTATGGTGATACCCCATATGCCATGGTTCTAGGTTTGTCAATGGACACAAAAAATTCACAGAAATTGTTATCACTCAATATTGACGAGTGCTAATAATAGTGTTATAATGTTTATAGAACAGATAAAACAGAAAGAATAGATGATTTCTTTTTGATATCTACAGTTCCAATTAACAAATTGTTTTTAATCTAATAAAAAAGGAGAGATGATTTATGATGACACCTAGCATTTTTGGAGAGAACTTATTTGATGATTTCTTTGATGGCATTTTTGATTTTCCTGTGTTGGATGACAAGGCAATGCAGAAAGCACAGAGGGAACTGTATGGGCGTCATGCAGCGAATATGATGAAGACAGATGTGCGGGAACATGATGACCATTTCGAGGTAGATATTGATCTGCCTGGTTTCAAGAAAGACGAACTTTCTCTGGAGCTGAAGGACGGATATTTGGTGATCACTGCGGCCAAGGGGCTCGATAAAGATGAGAAAGAAGAGGCAACGGGAAAGTTTGTCCGCCGGGAACGTTATGCAGGCAGCATGAGCAGATCTTTCTATGTTGGCGAGGATATGAAGGAGGAGGATATCCATGCAAAGTATGAAGGCGGCGTGCTGAAGCTGAATGTTCCAAAGATGGAAAGGAATCATCCACAGGTTGAAGAAAAGAAGTATATTGCTATTGAGTAACAGATTAAAACGGGTGACACGCAGGGGGCAAGATAAATCCCCTGCTTTTTAACTTTATGAATATTAAGGAAATTAGAATAGAAAACTATTTGGTCAGTCAGGTGTTGGCAGAAATAAAGGCTATTGATGGTATCGAAAACCATTGAAAGCTTTTTTTTGTATAAGAGGTGTGGATAAGTTACAGAAGGGAGATAGCTATAAATTTTACTTATAACAAATCCCAAGATTTAGGTATTATGCAAAGAAAAAAATAATGGCTATAATTGTGTTATTATTCCAAATCTAAGAAGGTGAGAAAATAAAACAGATATTGTGTGGCTATTCCAATACTTATGGTCTTGTGCCAAGAACAACAAGCTTGTATGAATGGGCAGGACGGATAGATGGGTATTGTACAAAATGAGATAGAGGATAAAGGTTATTATATTATAAAAGAAGGATTGTTGGGAAAAAGACAACATAGGCAACCGGACAGGAGCTGGCAGAAATATTGATATAAATACTGCTTTGTATATACGGATTCCTGTGCTATAATAAATAGATAAAACCTATTAAATTGATAGATATACTAAGCAAATGGAGGCGCAGGTATGACATTATCACAGTTGGTTTATGTAGTAACAGTTGCAGAAAAAAAGTCTATGAATAAGGCGGCAGCAGAGTTGTTTGTTTCCCAGCCTGCTTTATCCGGCGCAATCCGGGATTTGGAAGAAGAAATCCATACACAGATATTTTTACGTTCCAATAAAGGCATTGTGGTAACGGCAGAAGGAGAGGAATTTTTAAGTTATGCAAGGCAGATCGTTCAGATCAATCAGATGATCAATGAGCGTTATACAGAGGATAAGAGCCAGAAGAAAAAGTTTTCTGTGTCCATGCAGCATTATTCTTTTGCAGTTGAGGCATTTATAAAACTTGGAAAGAAGTTTTCCATGAATGAATTTGAACTGGCAGTATATGAGACAAAGACTTTTGATGTAATAGAGAATGTCAGGGACAACCGCAGCGAAATCGGGGTATTGTACCTGAATGATTTTAATAGGAAAGCACTAAACAAAATTATTTCAGAGAACAAACTGGAATTTGTTCCATTGTTTGATTGTGGTATTTCTGTATATCTTTCCAGGAAGCATCCTTTGGCAGGTAGGACAAAAATTAGTTTTGAGGAATTAGAGCCTTATCCGTGCCTGTCTTTTGAACAAGGCGATAAGAATGCCTTTTATTTTGCGGAGGAAGTACTTAGTACATTGGATTACAAGCAGATTATCAAGACGAATGACAGAGCAACAATGCTGAACCTGATGGTAGGGCTGAATGGGTATACTCTGTGTTCTGGCATTATCTGTGGAGATTTGAACGGAGGAAATTTTGTTTCTGTTTCTTTTGATACATCTGATTATATGACAATCGGATATATTAAAAGAAAGAACATGCCTTTAAGCATTATAGGGCAGGAATATATACAGATACTAAAGAAATATGAAAACCATTCTATAATTCTCGTATAATTAAATTTTAGGAAAGGAAGGAGAAAACAATGGATTACGATTTTGCAACAAGATGTATTTATGGAAATGGAAAAGATTATGACAAGGATAAAACGGGAGCAATCAGTTTCCCTATTTATCAGACAGCAACCTATGCACACCCAGAAGTAGGAAAAAGTACGGGGTTTGACTACAGCAGACTGCAGAATCCTACGAGACAGCAGGCTGAAAAAATAGTAGCTTCCCTTGAGGGCGGGATTGATGCGCTGGCTTTTTCTACGGGAATGGCAGCAATTACAGCAATGATGGAAATGTTTCAGCCAGGGGATCATCTGATCACAGACACAGATCTGTATGGCGGCAGTATACGGCTGTTTGATCATGTGAATAAGAAGAACCGCATTTTATTCAGCCACATAGATTGTTCCACAGAAGATGTGGAGGAGTACATACAGGAGAATACAAAAGCTATTTTCATTGAAACGCCTACAAACCCTATGATGAATGTAGTGGATATCCGTAAGATCTCAAAAATTGCAAAATTACATGGTATCCTTCTAATTGTGGACAATACATTTATGTCCCCATATTTCCAAAAGCCTTTTGAACTTGGTGCGGATATTGTGATCCATAGCGGTACAAAATTTCTGGGTGGGCATAATGATACACTTGCAGGGTTTATTGTGACCAATTCACAGGAAATATCAGATAAATTCCGTTTTCTCATAAAGACGGTGGGTTCGGGACTCTCGCCTTTTGACAGCTGGCTGATCATTAGGGGGATAAAAACATTGCCGATCCGTATGGAAAGAGCGCAGGAGAATGCAAAGGCTCTGGTGGAATATTTTCTAAGCGAACCGAGAGTGAAAAAAGTCTACTATCCGGGGATACCAGGCAGCAAAGGGTATGAAGTATGTAAAAAACAGGCAAGCGGGTTTGGCAGTATGCTGACGTTTGAAGTGGAGAGCAGGGAATTGGCATTTCATATTTTAAAATCTACCAAATTAATCCCTTTTGCTGAAAGCTTAGGCGGAACAGAAACGCTCCTTACCTATCCGATGACACAGACTCATGTGGATGTGCCGGAGGAGGTACGGATAAAGAATGGGCTTACGGACCGGATACTGCGGCTTTCCGTAGGTATTGAAGATAAGAATGACCTGATTAGGGATTTAAAGCAGGCAATAGGTTCGTTTTTATAAAGAGGGTGTTTTTATGCAGGAAGAAAAATATGATTTTGATACATTGGTAGAAAGAAGGAACACCAACTGCTTAAAATATGACTTTGTTTTAAGGCGTGGAAGGCCAAAGGATGTACTGCCCCTTTGGGTGGCAGATATGGATTTTAAGACATCAGAAAAGATACTTAATGCCATCCATAAAAGGACAGAGCATGGAATTTTTGGCTATACTGAGAGTAGCAGAAGCTATTTTGATGCTGTTGCAAGCTGGATGGGCAGAAGGCATGGTTGGAAAATAAAAGAGGATTGGCTTGTAAAAACGCCAGGCGTGGTATTTGCGCTGGCTATGGCGGTAAAGGCATACACGAAAGAAGGGGATGGAGTGTTGATCCAGCAGCCAGTATATTATCCATTTATGGAGGTTATAGAAG
>CAOXUF010000151.1:0-912 GCA_948560485.1 uncultured Eubacterium sp. | reverse complement strand
GAAGATAATGGTAGGAAAGTAGTCAGCAGTGATTTAATTCTAGAAGAAGATGGGAAGTACCATATTGATTTTGAGGACTTTGAAAGAAAAGCCGCGGAGGAGACAACAACACTTTTTTTGCTATGCAGCCCCCACAATCCGGTAGGCAGGGTGTGGACAGAGAAGGAACTGTTAAAAATGGGAGAAATATGCCTGAAGTATCATGTTATTGTTGTGAGTGATGAGATTCATCAGGATTTTGTATGGGGGAAAAGGAGACATATCGTTTTTGCGAATTTAAGAAGGGAGTTTGAAAACATATCCATTATCTGTACATCCCCAGCAAAGACATTTAACCTTGCGGGACTGCAGGTATCAAATATTTTTATCCCTGATAAAGAGCTTCGTGGGCAGTTCAAAAAGCAGATGGCGGCAGCTGGATACAGTCAGTTAAATACCATAGGACTTACCGCCTGTGAAGCTGCGTATTATTATGGGGACGATTGGTATGGGGCAATGATGGAATATGTGGCAGGTAATATCCGGTATATGAAGTCGTATCTGGAAAAAGAGCTGCCACAGCTTATCATGATAGATCCGGAGGGAACTTATCTTGTCTGGGTGGATTTCAGAGGGCTTGGGTTATCTGGGCTGGAATTGGAAGGGATAATTGTAAAAAAGGCGAATTTGTGGTTGGATTCTGGTACGATTTTTGGAAAAGCAGGAGATGGGTTTGAGAGATTTAATGTGGCTTGTCCGAGAGTGGTTTTGAAAAAAGCATTGGAACAGCTAAAAAATGCAATTCGACATGAAACAGTAGATATGCTGTAGTTATAATCTATGGTTATAGGTAGTTATAAGTAAAACAAAATAAGTAAATGGCACGACAAACGCATGAATGATCATCTTTTTCCAATCTTTATTAAGTCTATT
>CAOXUF010000150.1 GCA_948560485.1 uncultured Eubacterium sp. | reverse complement strand
TGTTCTTCTAAAAAATACATTTATTTTTTACTATTTCGACACAATACCATTTAATAAAGCATTATTTTACAATATATTTTATAGTGCCGGCTTTGGAATCTAATATATCTGCATATATTGTTAAACCCTATAATATAATTATGTGTGGACAAACAAATTTCTTTTACAATATACTTACTTGATAGTACATATTTCTATTAATGTAAAATATTATATTGTTGCATTATGTCGGCAATTGTATTATTATATTTCTATAAAACTTAAAGGAGGCTTATACAATGGCTTACAAAATTAACGATGGATGCATCGGTTGTGGTGCATGCGCAGGTGCCTGCCCAGTTGGTGCTATTTCAGAAGGTGACGGAGTTTTCGTTATCGATGAAGCTGCATGTATCGAATGTGGAGCTTGTACAGGCGCTTGCCCTACAGGTTCTATTGAATTAGATGCTTAATTAAATTAAAAGAGACCTGCCAAATTGGTGGTCTCTTTTCTTATTTATTCTGTTACAACTTTTTTACCAATATGTAAATCCTGCTTTTTCTTTTCTGCAGCTGCCTTTTTTTGTTTTTCCTGTTTTTCTTTTTGTTCCTGTTTCTTTGTTTTCTTTAAGAGCAGTTTTTCTGCTTTTACCTGTTTCTTTTTATCTTTTCTGCTCATTTTCTGTTTAGAACGCATTGCTTCATCCAGTTTTTTAAATCGTTCTTCTTCCCGCTCATCCTGAGTACGAATCAGATAATTCATTTCCTTTAGAACTGTTTCACTAACGTTGCCGCTGACCTCTTTCCCTAATTCCGAGGCACTTTCTTTTAATGCTTTACATACCACTTTATTCATAATCGCCTGAAACTGCTCCATCTTGCTCCCTGACGCTCCCTGCTCTGCTACTCCTTTTCCTGCCATATCATTATATCCACTTACCATGCCTGTGTTTTCCACTCTCACAGACTGCTGCATTACCGGTGCACTAACCTCTCTGGCAGTAAGCGGCATCGACATACCTGCTCTGGCATTATGCGCCTCTCCCTCTCTGGTATCAGGATCTGTCAACATCATTTTGATTGTTCTAAGACTATACCCCTGGTTTTTTAAATCCCTTACATTTTTTAGCAGATTAATATGATTGTCTGTGTAATATCGATGTCCCATTTCATTTCTCGGAATCACCACGTTTAACTCCTCTTCCCAATATCTTAAAACATGCGACTCCACTCCCAACATTTTCGAAGCATCTGATATAATATATCGTTTTTCCCCCATTTTGACCTCCTTACTTTACCGTGAAACTCTCTCTTTTCAAACAATTTATTATGCTCCCAATATGCGAAAAAAGAGTTGTCCCCCTAAGAACAACTCTATTATAAATCTAATTATATGTGCCATTCAACACTTATATCACTGCAAATTTTGTAACCTTTTGCGTATATGTCGAACAAATAAAATTCCTGCCACACGCTTGATATTAAATCTGGTCTCCCGGTAATTCAGCATCCTTAAATTTCGTATACTGTGGCAGCCAAACCAGTTCTACTTCTCCAACCGGACCATTTCTCTGCTTTGCAACATTTAAAATAATTCTATTTCTATCCTCTTCCTTCTTTTCTCTATCATAGAATCTGGACAGCAGCATAACCACATCGGCATCCTGCTCAATAGAACCGGATTCACGCAAGTCTGCCATAATCGGCTTCCTGTCTTCTCTTGTTTCAGATGCCCTGTTAAGCTGCGACAACGCAATTACCGGCACGTTTAACTCCCTCGCAATACCTTTCAACGTTCTGGAAATCTCTGAAATTTCCTGCTCACGGCTTCCATGTGGAGTATTCGTAGTCATTAACTGAAGATAATCCACAATAACTAACTGTATATCTTTCTCCAGTTTAAATTTTCTACACTTTGAACGCATTTCTCCAATACTGATACCCGGAGTATCATCTATAATAATGTTAGAATTTCCAATAATATTTGCTGACTCTACAATATTCTCCCATTCACTGTCACTCAAATCACCAATACGGATTTTCTGGGAACTAACCATCGAATGCTGCGAGAGAATACGATTTATCAACTGTTCACTTGACATCTCCAAACTAAATATCGCTACCGGAATATTATGTCTTACCGCAATTGTCTCTGTTATATTTAATACAAATGCTGTTTTACCAACCGATGGTCTTGCCGCAAGCAAAATAAGGTCTGATGGCTGAAGTCCCGACAACTGCGTATCTAACTTTCTAAATCCGGTTTCAAGCCCTGTAATCGTTCCTTTCGTCTGTGCCGCCTGTTCAATTTTATCAAAAACATTCAATACAATCTGTCTTACCGGAACATAATCTCCGGTATTCCCAGTCTGAATTAAATCAAAAATGTTCTTTTCTGTTTCTTCCAATATAGCATCTAATGGTTTATTTCCGGCATAACATGTATTTGCAATATTTTCATTTGCCCGGATTAAATTGCGCATGACCGACTTTTCATATACAATCTCGGCATACTGTTTAATGTTAGCCGATGTTGGTACCATATCTAAGATATTTCGAATAAAATCGATACTAATTACTTCTGATGGCACTTCCATCTCTTCTAACTTCGTTTTAATTGTAACAAGATCGCATTCGCGTCCTTCATTATACAGCTCCACCATAGCCTTATATAAGGAACCATATTGCTTATTATAAAAATCACTATCTGATAGTTTTTCCATCGCAACCGTAATAGCCTCAGCATCCATAATCATAGAACCGATTACTGCCTGCTCTGCCTCATTACTATGGGGCATAATTCTTTTTACAACTGCCTCATCCATAAACTTTTCTCCGTTTCATCAGTTCGTTATTTTGCAACTACTTTTACTGCCAGTGTTCCTACTACATCTTTATGTAACTTGATATTCACATTATATGTTCCAAGTGATTTAATTGCATCCGCAATTACAATTTTCTTTTTATCAATTTCCATATTTAACTGCTTCTTTGCCTCTAACGCAATCTCCTTGCTGGAAATAGATCCGAATACTTTTCCCTCTACACCTGCCTGAATCTTAACTGTTATAGATTTATCTTCTAAATCTTTTGCAACAGCCTGAGCTGCTTCAAGTTTTTCTTTTGCAACTTTTTCAGCATTTTTCTGCTGTAACTTTAAGTCATTAAGATTCTTTCCTGTTGCCTCCAGACCTAAGTTTTTCTTTAAAATAAAATTTCTGGCATATCCATCATTAACTTCTACAACTTGTCCCTTTTTCCCTAATGTCTTAACATCTTCCAATAAAATAACTTTCATTAAAAATCTCCTTCCTCTATTCTTTTACTAATTATATTTTTCAACTGCTGTATAACTTCTCCCAATGGCTGATCCTTCACCTGTGCTCCTGCCAGATTCATGTGACCGCCGCCACCAAACTCCTCCATAATTAACTGCACATTTATTTTATCAAGCGACCTTGCACTAATATATATCTGATCATTATATGCAGTACATACAAATGACGCTTTAACTCCTTTAACATTAAGCAGTTCGTTTGCCGCCTGTGCTCCTATTACCGTCGGAGAGGACACTTCTTTTGCTGTGCATACTGATATTGCATACTCATCTTTGTATATTTCTGTATTCTGAATTGCTGTGGCTTTCGCCTTATACTCTCCAATATCATCCCGGAACATCCTGCGAACCTTTGTAATATCTGCACCATTTCTTTTCAAAAATGCCGCCGCTTCAAAAGTTCTGACCCCGGTTCTATTTGTGAAATTATTCGTATCAATCATAATTCCACCATATACCGCCTCTGCCTCTAACTTATTAATCTTAACTGTCTCAGGAATATACTGCATAATTTCGACAACCATTTCACAGGTAGACGATGATGCCAATTCAATATAAGATAACTGTGCATTATCTATTACATCCTCTGCCTGTCTGTGATGGTCAAATACCAGCAGACATTGTGTTCTTCGAACCAATTCCGGATACTCTGTGTAGCCTGCCCTGCTGCAGTCAACAATAATTAAGGCATCATTTTTCCCAATATTTGCTGCCGCATCACTTCCTGATATAAACATATCTTCTTCATAAAACTCTGACTCTCTGAAAGTATCAACCAACGGAACTACGCTGCTGCTCACTTCTCCCAGTACAATATGTACTTCCTTTCCAATAGTTTTTGCAATTCTATAAAAACCAACGGAAGCACCAAATGAATCATTATCTCCTATATGATGCCCCATAATATAAATTGTCTCTTTTGTCTCAATCAAATCCCTAAAGGCTGTTGCCATAACTCTGGACTTGACCTTCGTATTTTTTTCTACAGATTTTGATTTTCCACCATAAAAATACAGCTTGCTTCCATCTTTCAAAACTGCCTGGTCTCCACCACGGCCTAATGCCATGTCAATCGCAGCCGTTGCCAGATCATAATTGTCTACCAGTCCATTTCCTCCCATTCCAATACCAATGCTGAGTGTTACCGGCAGTCCATTTCCGATATTTACTGTCTTTACTTCATCCAGAATAGAAAATTTATTCGTCTGCATTTTGTTAATATATTTCGTTTTAAAAACAACAAAATATTTGTCATTCTCCAGTTTTCTGACAATTCCATCATACTGCGCAAAATACTTATTTATTTTTCTATCAATAAGTGCAACAAGCAGTGTTCTTCTGGTTGCCTCTACACTTTGAAGAACCTCATCATAATTATCAATATAAATATGTCCTGTTACAGATTTCTCTCCCTTATTTTCCTTTGTTAACTGATGTACTAAAGTCTCATCAAACATATACATAGATATTAAACTATTCTCTGTATTTGTTAGTGCCTCCGCCAAATCATTTTCCTGTAAATCATTCATAGAAAATCTCTTCAAAATGATTTTATATACATGCTCTTCATATCTAATTTCAATCTCATTTCTGCTTTTCTCATCAAAAGTCAGATCTTCTTTTTTCAAATCTGTAAACACAGTTGTCACTAATTTATTTTTTAAGGACTTTTCTCCGCAAATTACATCCATCTGTGTATTTGTCCATAAAATCCTTCCATGTTCGTCCAGCAAACTGTATGGTATCTCCATATCATGCAGCATCTGATGTTGAATATGACTATACTCTGCTCCAAAATCAACTAAGTTTTTCATAATATTCTGCTTAAACACAAAATAAACGGAAATAGTAATTATAAAATAAACTATTTCTGCAAAGGTCATGATTGCACCGGCTTTGATATTGACTACATACCCAAGCCCCACAAACACAATCCAAATAATGTTTAAATACAATGGCCATTTAATATAATGTAATAAATTGCCCCGCACTTTTACTTTATTATTCCCCATTTCTTTTACCTCTCTAACAGGCACAATATGCCTAGTATTGTTTAGTATACCACATTTTTGTAGCGAAACAAAGTAAGTAATTTTTTCTTTACAGTTTCAAGTTTTTATTTTAAAATTTATACAGTTTATATGTTAGGAGATTATAATATGTTTCGAGTATGGGGCAGAACCTTTAAGAACAATAAAATGTTACAAAGCACCACAATAGAACTGGATGTAAATGATACACGAACACACAAAATATTTCAGGCTCTTGAAATGATGTGCGAAGAATTTGATCTCAGCAATCCAATATGGCTTGATACGAATATTAATGAGTTTAAAAAAATTGCCCGCACAAGATTTTATGCGGACAGCTTTGTTGAATCTATTGATTTTGACTATTTAGATTTTTATGTCATTGAGGAATAGATTCCGGTTAGATCGGAAGAGCACACGTCTGAACTCCAGTCACGAGATTCCA
>CAOXUF010000149.1 GCA_948560485.1 uncultured Eubacterium sp. | reverse complement strand
GTACGATTATGTCCGCACCCAGGCATTTCAGGAAATACGAGAAAAAGCAGGATTACGATTACCGGCTTCTTTTGAGAGAGAGTATGAGCAGAATTTCGGAGAAATTTATAAGAGGCTGCCGAAACAGGTGATTCATCGAAATATGAATTTAAACTATATTCTCGTGGAACAGGGGAGTATGACCGGGGTCACAGATTTTGAACTTTCGGAATATGGTATCCGTTTGTTCGATCCCTGTTATGCGGCCACAGGGATTCTGACTGAAAATTTTACAGACCAGGAGGAATGTATCTCTCAATGGCTGCCACTGTACAGGAAGATTCTCAAGGGGTATGATGATGTGGTCCATCTGACAGAGGAAGAGAAAAAAGCCGTTCCTTATGTGGTGTTTTCCATTCAGCTGATCTGTACGGCATACTTTTCCGGGAAAGAGAAGTATGCTGATCTGGCCAAAATCAATGAGCTCATACTGATGAGACTGATAGAGCGTAAAGAGGAACTTTGTTTTGACTTCTGAATGTGCGCACTGCTCAGAAAAGATCAACATCATTCCGGTGAACCAGTACAGTCAAGACTGCCGGCTAAGCCAGTGGTCTTGGCTCCATCGGCATCAAAAGTATATTTAAGATGTTTTTCATCCCTACAGTTTTACCCCCCTCTCTATCACTATTTTTACATTATCTTCCCGCTATCCTTTTCCCAGTAAGATTTTCCCACCATTGCATACTTTTTCCTCATTCACTGTTACATCACATCAGTTAACGCAGTTACTCACATATCCTTTAGTTTGAATTGCATATTCCACTGTGCTTTATACTACATATTGTAACACACAACCAAGAACTTATCTATCATATATATTGTATAGCCAAAGGGAAGTTCGATTTAAGTGTTATCTGAAAAAGACCATCACCAAACTTCTAAACATAATTTTAAGCCCGAACAATTCCGTGACACAATAAGAGCTCATCCCAACAGAATTTTTGCAGCTTGTTTTACATTCTCTAGAGTCAGACCAACTGTCTGGTCCGGTTTTACTTGATTCCGTTCAATTTGAGAGTTGTGTAAATCAAGGTCATCGAGAACCACCCATTCGGTAACATCATTATGCGAATTTATCCATAAAAGAATTTCATCAGCTTTTACCAAACTGAATTTCTTTGTTTTTCTAATTTCTTCTGTGGTCAAATTGGGTGTTACTCCTTTTATGTGCAAATCCTCTTTTTCCAATAATTCAACCAATTTACTTGCTTCTTTACAAAGTGGTTTCAATTCGGAATCAAACCAAAAACGCCATCCCGAGTGAAGAATTATTTCCGAATTTGTCTCTCTTACTAAATATGCCAACAGCTTAATTTTTTCATCACTAATTTCTGTCTGGCGTTTATTATTCCCGAAATTAGAATTGAGTACGCCATCTATATCCAAAAATAAAACCCTTGACATTATTCCTCCTCCAATTCTTCATCTATTTTATCCAGTGAGTAACCAATTATCGTTTTCCCTTATTGATCATGGTACTGTTCTATCCTGTCCAATTAACTTACAATGAAAATAATGCGTCTTCATAATCCTTCACATAATATCTGATATTCTTCCTGCCTTTCTGAATAATCGTATGTCCTTCTTTCTCAAGCATTTTCTTCTGTTCCTCAACACCCCCTGGATACTTTGCATTTAATTCCCCATTTGCTTTTAGCGTTCTCCAAAACGGCGTTTTATTATCTACACGCTGATAACTCGCCCATGCAACAATTGAAACAAATATTCCTGCCGTTATCGGCTCTGTAAAATCGGCTCCACTTTGCTTTGCAAAATATTCTCTTATAGTTCCTACCGTAAGCAGCTTCCCAAATGGCACAAGCCGCATTACTTTGTCATAATCAATCGGCGGGGCAAAATACATTCTGTTCCCCCCATATTTCTCAATGCTTTTTTCATCTGTAATGGTTTGAAACTTAGGCATATCCTTACTATCGTTCAACATCGCATTAAAGTCTTTTTTATTTTCATCAGACATAAATAAACACCTCCTGCATGAAAGCATAATCCAAAGAAAAAATATATGCAATGAGACAGTTTGAAAAATTTACCTCACAAGCGGGATTTAACCGACTTTTAATTTCTTTTCCATAATTTCATAAACCAGTTTGACATCATTTGGTAATTCATAAATTCCATGCCCTACCGTTTTATACCCCCTATGTTCATATAAACACACTGCCGAAAGCGAAGCGTCCAAGAGAACTGTATCATGTTTTTTTGAGATTTCCATTTCCAGATAATCCATAATCTTTGAACCACAGCCTTGTTTCTGATAATCCGGCAGCACATATACTCCTGTAATATGATTACCGTCATAACAGCCCGTACCGATAATAAGATCTTCATCTGTCAATACCCCCATATTTCCAGACGCTATCCCTTCTAGAATATGTTCTCTGCTATGATGTTGGCAAAAGAAATCTGCCACCTCCTCAGGATAATACTTTGGATATACCGTTCTTATTGTTGTATGCAAAATATGATGTATTGCATCCGCCATTTCCACTGTCGCTGTTAAATACTTCATTCCTTTTCTCCCATAACTTTTAACTTAATGAAGCTGCTATTTTACCATTTCTCTACTATGTATTTCACGGCTTCCCTTAAATCATCGCTGAATACTTCCAAATCATCCAGCGATATGACCTCATCCAAAACCAAGCGTATAATATCATTTATCGCTGTTGATCTTCGCATATCAATTAAAACGCCTGGACATTTCTTATCTTTTTTTATACGCTTTTCAAGTTCCCAGAATTTACCGGAAGCTGTTTTCTCACTTTGCAACAGTGTTATGTATTCCGTTGTCAATCTTTCCATATAACGTTCTTGCCATTCCGGTATATTTTTTCGAAATATTTTCCAATCTCTTTCAGTTATTTCCATCCTTCAACCTCTCCACCATATCTTTCCAATTTTCTATTGTAAGTACGTCTTCCTTTGGTTCATATTTCAAATCAATTGCCCCGATATACCACACCGGGAATAATCCTGCCGCATCCCAAAACACGCTGTCAATTTCTTCCGGGCTTAATGGAATTTCAATTCCCTGCGACTCATACAAATATTTTGTAAACATATGGTTTGGAACTTCCACTTGAAAAAGGTGTCTCTTTTCCGGGTCAAATCGTCCTAACTCCTGATTCAGTTTATTTGCATGAGCCTGCACTTCCTCAGCCGATCTATTATATTTATTTTTTGTGGCATATCTAAGAACCGCCTCTGTTCCTTTTACGCCGTTAAATAATTATTCGTTTACCAAAGTTTGTCCATAATCAAATAAAATCATCTTAGGTTTCTTCATTTATGTTTCTCCAAAATCTGTTATTTATCATCAGTAAAGAACTTCTCTAACTTTTCGCATTTCCCTCCAAACATTATCTCCATAGTTGCTCACCAAAACGGAAACAATCCCATTATTTGGATTATACTCGGATATAAAACTTACACCCGGATCACAACCTTGAAAATACGCATAATCTTTGCCACCCGGATTATCAATTATCCACATACCATAGCCATAATATCCTTCTTCTGCATCATCCCCATCTCCGCTCTGCTTACTAAGCATATCTGAAACAAATTCTTTTGAAATTAAATTTCCTTCCAGTAAATTAGTCCAAAAACTAACAATTTCTCTTACCGTTATAAATGCCCCACCCGCACCGGTGCCTTTCGCATCCACAGAAAATATATTTGTGCGATAATCCTTTGTATCAGCGCAATAAATATAGTTATTAGCGCACTTTGCCGGCAGCCTGTCCAACTCATAATACCCCGTTGCTTTCATACCGCATATGCCAAAAACATTTTCCTTTATGCACTTGCAAACAATATCAGTACGACATTGAAAGAATAAATGAAAACTGAATACGACACAGACACGGCGTTTCTCTATCCCATAACAGGGAAAACGGGAACGCCGCTTTATATACCCTCATGTTACGCGATAGAAGCAAAAAGAGACTTGCTACAAGCGGTTTTGCGGGTGTGTTTCTGCCGGAGATAAGGATTTATGCCTATCCCCGCCAAAATGGCATTCTATTGCGTAACATACCCACAGCAAAAGGAGTGCTGAAGCTATGGCTGTTTTCCAAAAGAACCTCAACCGATATTGCTCGATATTGGGAACCCGACACCGGATAACCCGATATTGGATTTTCCGATACCGGATTATCCGACGTCGGAAAATCCAATGCAATTAAATAAAGATATACTAAATACTGATTTACAAAATATCTATTCCTTTCCCTTCCTATCTTTTTCCCCGTCTCTTTGGCTAAGAAACAGTAAAGCCACCAGAATGGAAAGGTAAAATATACAAAACGTATTTATAATTTGCCGGATAAAGTATATCAGTTTTGTATTAGACTGTATGTTGGAGAATCTGGTCACAATTCGCAATATCAAGCAGTACTTATGTGCCATGCTTTTAACGTCTCGTCGGTAATCAGCAATTATTACACATTATTTATTGCTCTGAGCATAGCAAGAATAAAGCCACAAATATCAACCTCTCCATACAGCATAAGGTTTTATTTGATAAACGGATTCCGTTAATTTATATACATGACCAAATACTCCCAAACGAATATTTGTTCCTTTTGTTACTCTAAATAAAGTTGCCAAATGAGATGAGAAACCACCTAAGGGTTCCATTTTCTTTATACTTAGGTTCATGGTTAACTTGATTTTTTTCAAAGCCATTGTCTTATAATAAGAATCATCATACTGATATGTATCTTTAAATTTATTAGTGGCATCTCCACCTTTATAGAATGGAATATATCCACATTGATTTGCTAAATCTACTGTTTTAAACCAATCGTTATGATAGAAATCTGTATCAAAAGGCATTGTAAGTAACACAAAGTTTTGTTTATCCTCTTGATAGTTTTTATGTATTTCTGCCCTATTTTTCAATACTACTTCGCACTTTTCGACATACTGAATAATCTGCTGTATTTTTGCTTCATAAGGTTGTGTTGTGGTTTTATCAATTGTTTGTACAGATTCCATTTCACCAGAAACACTTACATCTGCCTTAAATATTTTTTTGACAACTTCCGAAAACCCAATGCTTCCATTTGCATTGCCGGCTTTTCTACTTGTTGTCTGAATATGGCTTGTTTCTACTAGTTCTGATGTAATTTGAGATAACAAGCTATCTATTCCGACCATATCCATATAAATATAATTTTTTAAAGATTCCATAAAAATCCCCCATCATTTGTGCCTTGATCATTTACAAATTATACGTCGCAATTATCGCAAAATCAATTAGAATACGGGTAATTCGCACTTTTAATTTCAGCATGATGAATGCTAAGAGCTTTTATTCCCCGAAAATAGACAAAACTAATGACAGAATCATTGGTTTTTCTTGTATTAGTGGAAGTATATCAATTATAAGATTAGACTACCAAAGAAAAAATAAGTTTCGGAACAAGCATAGGAAAAGAGTACCCTTTTCCGTAAATCTACCCGCCCGTATAGCTTGCCGGACAGATTTGCTTGTTGGGAAGTATCCCAAACCCTCTTGATAGTTCTCTCACTACCTACAACCCCGTACAAGGCGATTTTAACGAAGCTTTGAGAAAAATTTCTCAAAAAATTTTTTTAATCTATCTATAAAGAAGTTTGGGAAATACCAAGTATTATTTAATTTCTTGAATTCATTCGGTTAACCGTATATAATTATGGTGATAAAACTTATAGAAAGCGAGAGAGACTGAAAATGTTAGAGTATATTTCTGCCCCGGAAGCGGCACAAAAATGGGGCATTTCAG
>CAOXUF010000148.1 GCA_948560485.1 uncultured Eubacterium sp. | reverse complement strand
TTAAGATTTGATTTTCAAAATCAAATCTTAAGACTTACCTGAGAAAAAATCATCAAGATTTTTTCGAAGATGAAGTCGGTACTTGAGATATTAATTCTATGTTTTCTTTTATAAATGTTCAAGTAATGAGGTGAATGTATTCTCTCTATATTTACTTCAGCAGGAAAGTCACTCCCCTATAACCCGGAATTTATAATTCGCAATTGTTCACAGTTCTTGGAAATGGTATGACATCTCTGATATTTGCCATACCTGTAAGATACATAATCATTCTTTCAAACCCTAATCCAAATCCTGCGTGCTTTGCCGTACCATACTTTCTCAAATCCAGATAAAATTCATAATCTTTCTCATTTAACCCCAGTTCTTTCATACGTTCCCGTAACACTTCGAGATTTTCTTCCCTCTGGCTTCCACCGATAATTTCTCCAATTCCCGGCACTAAGCAATCCATAGCCGCCACTGTCTTTTCATCATCATTAAGTTTCATATAAAATGCCTTAATTTCTTTTGGATAGTCTGTAACAAAAACCGGACGCTTAAAAATCTCTTCTGTCAAATACCTTTCATGCTCTGTCTGCAAGTCTGCTCCCCAGCTCACTTTATATTCAAACTTATCATTATGTTTTTCTAATATTTCAATTGCTTCTGTGTACGTTACACGCCCAAACTCAGAATTCATTACATGATTTAATCTGTCAAGCAGCCCTTTATCCACAAAAGAATTAAAGAAATTCATTTCTTCCGGAGCCTGTTTCAAAACATATTGAATAATAAACTTAATCATTGCCTCTGCGAGTTCCATATCATCCATTAAATCCGCAAACGCAATCTCCGGCTCAATCATCCAGAATTCCGCTGCATGTCTTGTAGTGTTAGAATTTTCCGCTCTAAATGTAGGACCAAAAGTATATATCTTTTTAAAAGCCATGGCATATGTTTCACCATTTAACTGCCCGGATACCGTAAGATTGGTTAGTTTACTGAAAAAATACTTCCCAAAATCAACATCCCCCTCTGCTGTCTTAGGTATTTCACTAAGGTCCATAGTGGTTACCTGAAACATCTCTCCTGCTCCTTCACAATCACTTCCCGTAATCAATGGCGTGTGCACATACACAAATCCCTGCTCCTGAAAAAATTTGTGAATCGCATAAGCACACAACGAACGCACCCGAAACACTGCCTGAAAGGTATTTGTTCTTGGTCTTAAATGAGAAATCGTTCTCAGATATTCAAAAGAATGGCGTTTTTTCTGTAATGGATAATCCGGTGTGCTTTCTCCCTCTATCTCCACTTTCAAAGCCTGTATCTCAAAAGGCTGTTTTGCATTCGGTGTAGCAACCAGAGTTCCAGTAACAATCAATGCCGCTCCAATATTCATCTTTGAAATTTGCGTAAAATTTTCCATTTCATTATTATAAACAATCTGTATCGGTTGAAAATAAGTTCCGTCATTTAAAACAATAAATCCAAAAGTCTTTGAATCTCTGATACTGCGAATCCATCCGCCGACACTTACTTCCTTATTTAAATACTTTTCTGTATTCTGAAACAACTCTCTAATCTCAATCATATAATACCATTCCTTTCTTTTTTCTGTATATTATTTATAACCAAATATCTTTATTTATCACATTTCAATCATACCCGATTTTGATTTTTAAGTAAACACATCCTTTATTTCATTTTATAAACCTTTATACTTAATTTTATTTTGATGTTTCTTTTCTTTATTAGATATTGTATAATTCATACATAATTATTCTTAACGATAACATGGAGGTAACTATTATGGAAAAGAGAGGTAACTTCTCAAACAAAATAGGGTTTGTACTGGCTGCCGCCGGTTCTGCCGTTGGTTTAGGAAACATTTGGAGATTTCCTTATCTGGCTGCCCAATATGGAGGGGGAACATTTTTATTAATTTATTTAATTTTAGCTGTCACATTCGGTTTTTCACTGATGATTGCTGAAATTGCCATTGGTAGAAAAACAGGATTAAGTGCCATCGGAGCATTTAAAGCATTAGACAAACGTTTTAGTTTTGTAGGCGTATTAGCAGCTGTTATTCCTATCATTATTTTCCCATATTATTCAGTAATCGGAGGATGGGTTATTAAGTATTTTGTAGCATTTATAAGTGGTAATGCGGCTGCTTCTGCTAGTGATGATTATTTCAGTACATTTATCTCCGGCACTTACGAACCTTTAGGCTGGTTTTTCCTGTTTATGGCATTAACTGCCCTTGTCGTATGGTTCGGAGTTGAAAAAGGTATTGAAAAAGTCAGCAAGATTATGATGCCGCTTTTAGTTGTACTGACACTCTTTATTGCTATCTATGGTCTTACTGTAGACGGTGCAATGAAAGGTCTTGTTTACTACTTAAAACCACACATGGCTGACGTATCCGTTAAAACAATTCTGGCTGCCATGGGACAATTATTCTATTCAATGTCCTTAGCAATGGGTATTATGATTACATATGGATCTTATATGAAAAAGAAAGATAATCTGGAAAGTTCCGTAAGACAGATTGAGATTTTCGATACAGCAATTGCTTTTCTTGCAGGATTAATGATTATACCGGCAGTATTTGCTTTTTCCGGCGGAGATCAATCAGCTCTTTCTCAAGGTCCGGGGTTAATGTTTGTAACATTACCTAAAGTTTTCAACAGCATGAAAATAGGCACAGTTGTGGGAACTGTTTTCTTCGTTCTCGTATTCTTTGCCGCTTTAACATCGGCAATCTCACTGATGGAAACTATTGTTTCAATCTTCCGTGACAAATTCAAATGGAGCAGACATGTAGCCTGCGGCGTTGTTTTCGCTTTTTCACTGCTTCTTGGAATACCATCCAGTTTAGGATTTGGTCCACTTTCATTTATTTCATGGATGGGAATGTCTGTACTCGATATTATGGACTTTATCAGTAACAGCGTACTGATGCCAATTTGTGCATTGTTTACATGTATCTTTGTCGGATTTATTATTAAACCACAGACCATTATTGACGAAGCAACACATGGTGGTGCTAAATTTAAATCTAAAAATATGTTTGTAGTTATGATTAAATATATTGCTCCTATATTCTTAATTTTAATCTTAGTAAGTTCCATCGCAAACGCTTTAGGAATTATTAAATTATAAAAAGCAAAATGTTCTATTGTATTGTTTAGAACTTATACAGAGCAGAGAATACACGATACAATTTGAAAACTTCATAATTTAAATATTTGTGTTGACAAAAAGAAGTAACAAATAAATTAAATTATTCAATGTTTTCAAATTGTATCGTGTATTCTCTGCCCTATATAACTTTAAAAATTAATAATAAAACATCTCATGCTTATTTTTTGTTAAGTCGGTTTGCCTTTTTCTCCTTCTCCAAGATTGGCTGAAATCGTTCTACTTCTTTTGCTATCACTTTGCTCATCGCCAAAAGACAGATGAGATTGGGTATTGCCATCAGTGCATTTGCAATATCTGAAAAGTTCCATACAATCTGCAATGTTGTTGTTGCCCCCACAAATACAATGAGCGAGAAGAATATTCTATAAATCATGTTGTATTTATATGTACCAAATATGTATTCAAAAGCTTTTTCACCATGATACTCCCATCCTAAAATTGTAGAAAATGCAAACAATGTTATACCTATCGTTACTAAAACAGCTCCTACATCTCCTAATGCCGACTGAAAGGCAAGAATCGTCAATGCCGCTCCCTGTATTAGTTTTCCGTCTGCTCCTACCGTTCCTAGTACGCCGGAAGATGCAATACAAAGACCTGTAACTGTACATACTACAATCGTATCCCAGAATGTACCTGTCATATTAATATATCCCTGACGAACCGGGTCGTCTGTAGTGGCTGCCGCCGCTGTAATAGCAGCTGACCCCATCCCTGCTTCATTAGAAAAAACACCACGTGCAACGCCAAACCTTATGGCATTCATAACACTGATTGTCATTGTCCCCGTCACACCACCTGCAACAGATTCCGGTGCAAATGCCATTTTAAAAATCATAACAATACCGGATGGAAGATTATGTATATTGACAAATATTACACTGACTCCTGCAAAAACATAGAAAATTGCCATAATGGGAACTACGACAGATGATACCTTGGAAATAGACTGAATACCTCCCACAATTATTATTAATACTAGTATTGTCAGCACTAACCCTACAATTTTTTCATTGAAATAAAATGTACTTTTCAACGATTCTACAATAGAATTTGCCTGTGTCATATTGCCAATTCCAAAGGATGCCATGACCGCAGACACTGCAAAAAACATTCCAAGTACTGCTCCTGCCTTTTTGTTCTTAAACCCTCTTTTCATGGTGTACATCGGTCCACCGGCCATTTCACCCTTTTCATTTACTTCCCTATATTTGCTGGCAAGCATGCATTCACTAAACTTAGAAGACATTCCAAAACACGCTGACAACCACATCCACACCAATGCTCCGGGCCCGCCTGCTGCCATAGCTGTGGCAACACCTACAATATTACCTGTTCCGATTGTTGCGGCAAGCGCTGTTGTCAATGCAGAAAAAGATGAAACATCACCATGGCCTCTTTGGGTGCTTCTTGCTTCTTTACTCAATGCACTCTTTAATGCATAGCCTAAATTTCTCCAAGGTCTGAATTTCAACCTGAATGTCAAAAACACACCTGTTCCAACCAGAAGTACCAACATTACAGGTCCCCAGACAAAATCATCAACAGCCGAAATAATTTCTGAAAAACTCATATAAATTTTCCCTTTTTAATATATCTTATTGCCATGATGATGGAATCATTAACGCTTTTTATTATGTCATGTGTTCAGAATAGTATAAAACATATATCCCAACCACTACTACCAGTTGTATAACAATTGCCCAGACTGCACTGCCTATCTTTTTTGAAACAAACATTACCAATACAGAAAATGCAGTCACAATCAGAAGCTGTACCATTCCAAACAATGCAATGCATAAAACAATCGGCAGAAACTCCGGCAATGTTTCAAATCCCTTTAAATTAGAGATAGAAACACTCCATAAACCAAGTCCGTAAAATTTGTTTGCAACATAAATATTACGACACATAAAACTAAAAATCAGTACTGCTGCATTAATTATCCCAATTGCAACTTTATAAAAACTACTGTTCTTCCTCCCCTTTGGCGTTGCCCTGATAAGACCTTCCATTCCACGCTCTCTATCCAAAGTAAAAATAGTAGACTGCATAATAACAAGCACGATAGCAATAATAAGTGTAAAATCAATATACCAGTCATCCATTTTTCCAATCATTTTATTGTAGCCATCCTCATAAACAAACCGGGCATTCTTATGACTCTTTACATACTCATATCTTTCCTGCACCCGTAAAAATGCGGGATATAATGCCAGCTTTGATTCCAAACTCAGTTTTCTATTTTCATATGACTCCTGTGCAACTTTTCCTTCTTCATATTTCTCTTCTAAGATTTTTAACTGCTCAAGTACATCATCATAATATTGTTTCTTCTCTAAAACAATCTTTTCCTTTTCATCTGTCATTTTTCCTTCCAGCGCTTTCATCTGAATACGATAACTCTCCTGGTTCGGTGACAGATAACAACTGCTTTTTGCACTGCTAAATACCATTCCCAATACAAACAATACTACCATAACAGCACATCCACTGATTCTATAAATCTTACAGGCTTCATAACTTATCAATTTTTTTGATATTCTTCCCCTTCTGTAAAACCTGCTGATTGGAATATTTAATTTTATTTTTTTAGAATATTCCGGCATTTGTCTTACTTTCACAAAAACAAATATGTTTGCCAA
>CAOXUF010000147.1:2066-5845 GCA_948560485.1 uncultured Eubacterium sp. | reverse complement strand
GTTTTCTTATCAGTATCAACTTTCAATTTTGTTTCTTGTCCATTTGTGTTTAAGATAGCAGTCCCATCATCCTTAATCTCAAAAGTAATAGAGATACCAAAAGCTGATAAAGTATCAAGCTGTTTAGAAAGATCTCCCTTATCCGGATCAACTAAACCTGTCAGTTCATAAGAACCTACCATGGCTTTGAGATCATCGCTGTTACCACATCCTACTAGACTGAATGTCAATACCAGTGCCAGTAATAAACTAATTAATTTTTTCATAATTTACCTCCTAATGAATAACCATAATATAAATTTTACTAGAATAATAGGAATTAATCAAGGTTATGGTAAAAAAATGTAGAAAACTGACAAATGTTACAAAATAAAGTTATAGCATTTCAAGGAAACTTAGAATATAGAAAATATACAAATTATATACAAGTGTATCATAGAATAGTAACTATTCAGCCATCAGTTTGAAATTCCTATGGCTTATATTGCATGACTGAATAGTTACATATAATATTAGAAATTTTTTCCATATGTAGTTATTGACTGTAAATTATGGTATGATGATAAAAAATATTGTTATATCACAATTAAAGTATAAGATATGGCATAGGAAACACAAAAGGGGAATAGAAATGGAGAGATTGATTAAGAAGATAATCGTAATGGTATGTTTTATAATAAGTGTTGTGTTGTGTAGTAATACAATGCAGGCAGCTGACATAGTACCGTGGTCTAAAACGGAAGATGGAAAATTTGTAAATGGCAATGGTCAGATAATGGAAGGGGCTACCATGAAAGGGATTGATGTCAGCAAATGGAATGGTGATATTGATTGGAAAAAAGTAGCGGAAAGTGACGTTGATTATGCTATAATCCGTTGTGGATTTGGTGATGATTATGTCAGTCAGGATGATGTATATTGGGAAAAAAACGTAAAGGGATGTGAGGAGAATGATATACCATTTGGTGTTTACATATATTCATATGCAGAGAATGTGAATCAGGCGAAAAGTGAGTTCGCTCATGTTATGAGACTGATACAGGGGCATACACTAAACTTTCCAATTTATTTAGATGTAGAGGACAGTGTTCAGGCAAAACTTCCCAAGTCTACATTGACAAAGATTATTAATACTTTTGTAGAAGCAGTACATAATCAAGGATATGAGGTAGGAATTTATGCAAATTTGAACTGGTGGACAAACTATATTGATGCCTCGATTGCAAACAATCAGACATGGTTTAAGTGGGTAGCCCAATATAATAATACCGGAACAACATATCAGGGAATATATCAGATGTGGCAGTGCACCAGTACCGGAAGAGTTAATGGTATCTATGGGGATGTAGATTTAAATTTCTGGTTTGGACCGGTAAGAACTAGACAGTATAATGCAAAGAATGTCCAGTTGACAACACCACCGCCAAGTGTTCCGAAAAAGGTTACAGCACCGGCAAGAGCTTCTTTTAAATCTTTAACAAAGGGGAAGAAAAAGGTAAAAGTTAAGGTTAATAAGGTGTCAGGGGCAAAGGGATATCAGATACAATATTCTACAAAAAAATCTTTTAAGGGTAAAAAGAGTGTCAATATAACAGCGAGAACAAAAACAATAAAGAAATTAAAATCAAAAAAGACATATTATTTCAGAGTAAGAGCATATAAACTGAATGGAAAGAAAAAAGTTTATTCGAAGAAATGGAGTAAAGTTAAAAAAGTAAAAGTGAAGTAGTTTTTGCAGCAGCTCAGTGAAGTGCATTAGATGAATTGTAACTGGCTTTTGAAAAGAAGAAACAGATGAGATTATTGGTATATTATCATAAATCTCATCTATTTTTTATATTTCATCTTTCATGACAGCAACTAAATCCTGGAGTACAGTTATTTGCTGAATGGTGAGTCCTTCTGTATCAATGGCGATAGAGGGTTCGTCTGCGTTCATTCCCAGCAGATAATCCGTACTGCAATTATAAAGTTTTGCCAAAGCCAATAGATTTTCCAGACTTGGTGTTCTGTCTCCGGTTTCATATCCTGATACAATAGAAGGAGAGACTTGTAATTTTTGAGCCAATTGTCTTTGTGTGTATCGGTTTTCTGCACGAAGCAATTTTAATTTATTAGGTAAATCTTTAATCATAAATGTCACCTCCTAGAAAATACAATAATTTCCATTAAAATCTTTGTGGAATCTGCCTGTTAAAATAGTATCATTTAATGTTGAATCCGTAAAGTTAGTAATGAGGAAAACAGCTTCATCTATAGAGTTGATAAGTTTGTTTAGTAATAGTCTGCTCTGTTTTTCGCATTTTTCGTTAGGATAAGGCATTATGATATGTCCCTTTAATTGTTTATAGTGAAAAGTGCTTTTCATTGCAACAGTAATAGCATTTCTTTTCAATCTGCCGGAGGCAACAAAAAATCTTTTCATATGCCGCATCATACAAAGGGAATAATAAATATCGCTGACTTTTAACTGAGGGAAAAAAGGTGCCATACTGATGGCAGTCTGTTTAGAATTTGGGACTAATTTGTAAATCGGATAACTCTCAGGAGTATATCCGTCACTTTTCAATATCAGATACTCTAAATCCCCTTCAATTTCTACGTGTCCACATCCTGTTTCTCTCATAAATTGTTTTACATATGGATGACAGATATTGTCTAATGCAAAGTGGCAAATAAACCCTAAAATATAACAGTATTGAGGACTATCTATTCCACATTTTCTTATAACAGTGCAGGCATGTTCCATAAAAGTATAGGTGTCGTTATGGTGCATGGAAACTCCCAGTTTGGTTATATTACGATTTAGAATGTGAAAAAATAAAAAATCCGGTCCCTGTAATCCGATTCGAAATGAATCAGGATATTTTTTTATAATTTGTTTTATTTCAATCGGTAGTCTGGGGATTACTAATTTACCGAATTTGTTGTGTGCGTATAATGATGGCATAAGATATGTCTCCTTTTTAAACTGTTATAAGTATAACACGAATTATGTAAAATACTCTTGTAATTGTAAAATAATCATGATAATATAATAAAAACAGAACAAATGTTCGACGAAAAAGAGGAGACACATGCTATGAATATTCAACAGAATATGGACATATCTGAAAAATTAAAAATATTAACAGATGCTGCAAAATATGATGTGGCATGTACCAGCAGTGGTGTTGATAGAGGGAATAATGGAAAAGGCATGGGAAATACCTACGCCTGTGGTATTTGTCATTCTTTTGCATCAGACGGAAGATGTGTATCATTGTTGAAGATTTTGTATACAAATGAATGTATTTATGATTGTAAATATTGTATTAACAGACGCTCCAATGATGTACCAAGAGCCAGTTTTACACCGGATGAGGTCTGCAGGCTGACAATGGAATTTTATAGACGTAATTATATAGAAGGGTTGTTTTTAAGTTCAGGTATTTTAAAAAGTCCGGATTATACGATGAGCCTGATTTATGAAACGATATGGAAATTACGTAATGAACATCATTTTTTTGGATATATTCATGTAAAAGCCATACCCGGAACTTCCCCTGATATTATAGAGAAGATAGGATT
This sequence comes from uncultured Eubacterium sp., assembly GCA_948560485.1. The sequence continues at coordinate 2,275 of CAOXUF010000147.1, read as the reverse complement.
TTTGACAGATAGAATGAGTACAAATCTGGAATTGCCGACTAGAAAGGGACTAGAAGAACTGGCACCCAATAAGAGCCATAAGAATATGCTTCGTTCTATGAGACAGATACAATTAGGGTCGGGTAATCTTATTGCATCTTCAAGTGACGGGTATCAACTGGTTACCAGAAGTGGCAGGCAACAGAAATCAAAGTTTGTTCCGGCAGGGC
>CAOXUF010000147.1:0-2056 GCA_948560485.1 uncultured Eubacterium sp. | reverse complement strand
AATGACCGTTACAGAGTACATGTATAAGGAATACAAGATGAAACGAGTGTTTTATTCTGCCTTTGTAGATGTAAACCACAATATAGATGCACCTGCACCGACAGGACCGAATCCGCTTCTTAGAGAGCATCGGTTATATCAGGCAGATTGGCTGCTTAGATATTACAATTTTGAAGTAAAAGAATTATTAAATGAGAAGCATCCAAACTTTAATGTTGTATTAGACCCAAAATGCGACTGGGCGATTAATCATCTGGAGAAATTTCCGGTGGAAGTGATGCGGGCAGACTACTATACATTACTTAGAGTACCGGGACTTGGAGTACGGTCAGCCAGACGAATTGTATCAGCTAGGCGATATGGAGTCCTTGATTTTGATAGTTTAAAAAAGATGGGAGTGGTTTTGAAAAGGGCGGCGTACTTTATTACATGTAATGGAAAGACAATGTTTCAACTCAAAATGAATCAGGATTTTATAGCCAGAGCGTTGGCAAATGTGGATAGAAAGCAGACATTTGCAATAGAAGATGACACCACGTACAAACAGATGACGCTCATGGATTTGGAGGCAAAAGTATGAATCAGATTTATAATAAAAATGTAACACTTGTATGTGATGAAAGTTTTGACGGAATTATGACCGCAGTATATGATGGCTGGGTTTTGATGAATAAGGGGTGTAATGTTCAGATACATCCGGGGAAAGATTATGCACCCACATTTTTTTCTCAGTTTGTTCCTATTGAAACGGATATGGATAAGGCGGTGAGGGTAGCAGAGTCTATTCGTGTGAAAGTATCAGATAAAGCATATCGAATGGTCTATGAGGCATGTATGCATTATGATGGGGACAGAGCAGACACTGTATTTGAATTTCTGAAACTGGCATATCCGGTTGGGGCGAGAGTGACACAAATGTTAGCAAATCCCTGTGTTATGAGATTGATGGAGCTGAAGAGAAAGGTTTTAAATGAAGCACATCTTTTTAAGGAGTTTTTACGTTTTGATGAATTAAAGGGTCGTGTTTTATATGGAAAGATAGAACCGAAATGTGATGTACTGCCATTTGTCAGTCAGCATTTTGAGGCACGTTTTCCAGAAGAAGACTGGATTATATATGATGAGAAAAGAAAGAAGGCTGCTGTTCATAAGCATGGTATGGATATTATTGTTGTAGAAGGGCAGGATATAGAGCAATTGACGAAAGAATTGCAGACAGAGGATGAATATAGAGAATTATGGAAGGTGTTTTTTAATACGATAGGAATCGAATCAAGGTATAATCCAAAATGTCAGCAGAATCATATGCCTGAGTGGTACCGCAGGAATATGACGGAGTTTGAATAATAGTTCAGCCATGCATAAAAAAGTGCAAGAATTCATAGGGACTGCTTGCAGGACTTTGAATTTTTGCACTCTTTTGTATATGGTGAACAAATACAGCGAAGGAAATCCGAAGGATTTTCGAGCTGATGGCTGAACTGTTAGTAGTTAACAGTGCTAATGCTTTACCTTTTCGGTTTTTAATGTTATACTATCGTGTGTGGTTTTGCCACGATATCAAGAGGAAAAAGAGATTTTGAATAACAGTACGGCTGATGGCTGAACTGTTATAAAATTTTACAGAACAAACCAGGAGGAACCGATGAGTAAAGTTAAGCGAGTTTATGTGGAAAAGAAAGCACCTTATGCTGTAAAGGCAAAGGAACTCACAGAGGACATCAAGGGCTATCTTGAAATTGATGGATTAAAAGAAGTAAGAGTGTTAGTAAGATATGATGTAGAAAATTTATCTGAGGAAACTTACACAAAAGCACTTACCAGTGTGTTTTCAGAGCCGCCGGTAGATGATGTATATGAGGAGACTTTTCCTTATGATGAAACAACATCAAAGGTATTTAGTGTTGAATATTTGCCGGGACAATTTGACCAGAGAGCTGATTCAGCTGTGCAGTGTGTTAAGTTTTTAAATGAAGATGAAAATCCAGAAATTAAAACAGCAACAACATATGTATTGGTTGGTGATATTACAGATGCACAGTTTGAGCAGAATAAG
>CAOXUF010000146.1:4897-5897 GCA_948560485.1 uncultured Eubacterium sp. | reverse complement strand
GCGATCAGTATACCGATTTTTTTGACTATGCTACAGAATTTGATACACTGATAAAGCTTTATGCTCCCTATGCCTCACCGAAACAAAGCACACTGTGCCCGGAAATCATAAAAGAATATGCAGAAAGTCTTATGAAGTACAACTTACAAAATCCGTGGGATTATGTGTTTTGTTTCACTTGTATGCAGGAAGAAGGAGCAATTACATATTCAGCAATAAAATCGTATTTGGATGTCCGTTTGCAGCAAAAACAGGAAAACTATTCGACAAAAGAAATCTACGATGCACTTGCTCAGCTTCTTCGTGAAGCAGGAGGAAAAGCAAAAGAACCATGTCCAATGGCAGAAAAAAATAAAAAAATGTTGTTGTTTTAAATGTATTGTTATAACTTAATAAGGAGAAAATATGTTTTCTTACGAAAATTTATGTGTTCATAATTTGGATTATGCCCATATCATTGAGTTCTCTTCATTTGAAAAAATGAACGAACATGGGTATGCAACCATTACAATTGAAATAGATGAAAGTAAACGGGGTGAAATAGAGAATTGGAACGAAGGGGTTCCAGTTACTGTCTATGACAAAGTATCTAATCACAAGTTGTTTGCCGGTATTTTGTTGGAAATGAAAGGTTATTGGAAGAACAGCAGTTATGTGATAAAAATGCAGTTAGGTTCGGGAACTTGCCTGTTAGATCGGGAGAAGCAATTTTATTCTTATCAAAACAAGCAGAAATATTGTATGCTTCTTAACCAGATCTTAGGACAAGAAACAAAGTTTTTTTTTCGTTTAACAGATAAAGAAGTACCAGGATTATTAGTTCAGTATGAGGAAAGCGACTGGGAGTTTATAAAGCGTTTAAGCAGTCATTTTGGCAATTGTGTTGTGCCTGAGGTTAATGTAGACAACGAACCATATTTCTATTTCGGATGGGAAAACGAAGAAAATTATGGAGAAATTGAACCTTATGATTATTGCGAAAAAGTGGATGAACGTTTTT
>CAOXUF010000146.1:0-4887 GCA_948560485.1 uncultured Eubacterium sp. | reverse complement strand
AAAAAGGAATTATTTATGTTACCAAATCGATAGTTGCGAAGATTATAAGATTGGAGGTCAGGTGATATGCCATGGGAGTATATGGTATATCAAGGAAAAGAACACATATTTAGTAGATGGAAATATCAAGTTTAAATATAGTTTGGCAAATAAAAAAAGTCTTCAGTGGCAAGTTACAGAAAACCTCAAGCTGCATGGAAAAGAGATTATTGGGACAGTTACAAGCTGCGAGGGAGAACTGCTTCAGGTGGACTTGGATATGGATAAAGGGGATAAAACAAGAGGACGATTTTCTTATTCTTGGATGCCAGAAACAGGAAATTTATTATACTGCATGCCAGAGATTGGAGAAAGAGTAAGACTTTATTTTTGCAATGATCATGAAAATTCAGCAATTTGCATCAACTGTTCCAGAGAAAAGAAATTTAATTCTAAATGGGTACGGAAGCCGGAGAGAAAGAGATTTATTGTTCATAAGAAAAGAAAAATGATGTTGTTGAAAAAAAAGTTGGAACTAAAAAATTGGAACAACATATTTTCCATTAAAGACAATGGCGGGATTTCTATAACGACAGATGGGGAACTGAAAATACAGGCAGGAAATGAAGTTTATCTGGAGTCCACATATCTTTCGGTAACAGCAGAGCAAGAGATTTCCCTGATAAAGGAAGATCTTCTTATGCCAACAATGATTATCTTAAATGGAGATTTTCATGCAAAGGGAGGCGAATTAATTACAGACGAAAAAATCTGGTATGGAGATCAGGAGATTCCGGAAAAGGTTTTTGATAAAGGAAAGGACATAGATGGAACTATGGATCATCAGGAGATTCTTGGGGTGATTGCTAGGAGGTAGAAATTTGAGTTTAGGAGTTAAAGGTGGGGCTGTTTTATACAGGCGAAAACAGAAAACAAGGGAGATGGAGGATTACCGTAGATACATGGAAAAACTGGTAAATGAATCAGTGACTGCTTTAAATAGCAATGAAGATGAAGAAATGCTTTGGTGGATGGAAAGCCATTTTGTGGCAGATTGCGGAGAAAAAACTCATGAGTGAACAAATAAAAGCGATAGAGCAGGACGTCAAAATAGAATTAGAATTGAAAATGCCAATTAGAATAAAAGAGATAAAAAAATGGTTAACGAATAATCGTGAACAATGGGAAGAAGGACTGATTCGTTCTTTTGAAAAACTATTTCAAGCGAGAAGAGAAAAGGAAGTTACATATTTACAGATTTGTTTTTTGAGAACATCACTTCTTACTGAACAATTTTTTTATAGAGCTTATCTCTATGACCATTTATATTATTTGGATCAGGAATCCGTCTGGGTTGATGTAGATACAAAGTTTTTATACCAGTTTTTTCAGGAAGATATACAGAAATCTAAACTAAAGCTGCAAAGGACATATAAACATCTCTATCCCAATGATATCATGAGGATTAAGGAACTTTATAATTTTTATTATATTGGTTTGATGAAAATATGTGTAGAATCCATCTTACCAGATATTTTACAAACAAAAATGTATGAAGAATTAAAAAAGACAGAAAATTTCAGAATCCTTTTTGGAGAGTATATGGGGAAGGCAAAGGTGATTTATGAATTATTTTACGCTAATACCGGACGAAATATGTCCGCTTGTCAGAATATATAACCATAGAGATTCAAAAATACTGCGAGCAGTCATGCGAGGAGAGGCAAATCAGATACCAGATGGGACAGTTTTTAAATTAAAAGAAGTTCCTGATAGTGGTATGCCAGACATTTTATTTCAACCAGTTTTTTGTGTATCTGAATTATTCTATAAATGTATACAGATTTACCACCCATATATTATAGCTACACAGATTAGACTGTCTGATGAGTGGAATGATTTTACATACTACATCTTAGAACTTCCATTTGTAGATGAGAAGAAAGGCAATTCTCTATATGAGCAGCATATCTGCAAAACAACAGACCAAGGAGTAGAAACCATGGAAGTAAGTCTGGATTTATCCGAAAGTCTATTGCGGAGAGGTGTGTGGGGGTTTGCTTTGAAAGAGGGAAAGTAAATGGATAATGTGAATATGTTAATACCTAAATTAATTTTAGATTCCAGGGCAAGTATTTTGCTTCCTGAAAATATAGATGAAATGGAATCAGAACGTATTGGACTCTTATACCCAAAACTTTCAAAACCAAATCAGGTTTTTGTATATGGGGATGAGGAATTTTGGGTGTCTATTACTTTGACCAATGAAGCAATGTGTAAGGAAATGCTCAGGATAAGACTTTGCCAATATCGAAGGATACTTATAAAAAAATTTTCTGGGATAGAGAACGGAGAAATTAGCTGTGTAGATTCTGTGATTCCGGAAGAAAAAATATATTATTTTCCAATTTGTACAAAAGGAGTTATGGGCGGGATATATCAACTAATCTTCCAACACATTATCAGCGGGAGGGAAATGATAGGAACGGTCTGTAGTAGTGACGAGGAATATTATTCTAGAATAACTCTTTTCAGAAAAATCATAGGATCTGTTGTGGACTTAACAGGAACATGGGAATACACGATTCGAAGTGAGAAATTATATGAGAAAGCTAAACAGTATTATAAGGATTATTGATTTGAGGGGATAAGGGAATGGCTATATCAAGTTTAGATCAGGATTTGGAAAAAATGCTGATTGCCATATATGATGAACAGTATCTAGTAGATACAAGATATTTTATTAAGGATAGTAATTATCTGGTATATAGTGCAAAGCTGAATTGTTCTTGTGGCAGTAAGCCAGTTTATTTAAAGTTGGAAGGAAAAGTAGACCTTTATACAGGGAAAAAGGTGATTGGGCATGGAATTACTATTAATGGTTTGCCAGCAGCAAACTGTCTGGATGCTAAACCAGACGTTAATATAGAGCCATTTGACCAATGTTCTCTATCAAGTATGGGAGCGTTATGTGTAACAATAAGGAACCTAGAAGCATCATGGACAACCTCAAATGATAATATAAATATAGGAGGAAAAAAAGGGATTACAAAGTCTTCTGTTTTGCGCTGTAATCCTGTGTCATCAAACGAAAACATAGTAGGTACTGGGATTATAAGCGCAGAGGATTCCGGGCAGATGAATCTGTATCAGCTGATTGAAGATTATCGGGTTGACTATAATGCAATGCTGCAAAACAGTATTGTGAGTCATGCGAATTCTCCAACACAAAAACAAGACATAAACAATGATATAATGACTTACATAAAGCTGCATAGAGAAGAATTCCTGTATTTATATGAACTATATTATCTAGATCGCAAGATGGCATATGATGGATTCAGTGAAAAACCGGATGCGGGACCATTTTGGGATTATGCAAAAACATTGAGATTCATGACCTATATGTTGCCTAAAGACGAACATGTAAAGAAGATTTTGAATATGATGGTACCGGGAAAGTATTCCTTAGAACTTCATGAGATATCACCAACAGCCCCTGATTATATGGCCTTTTTTAAACCAGGTTTTATGGGAACCGGGAAAACAGTAATAAACAATGTTCAGCAGGCAAAAGATTATATTATACCATTTAAGACGTTTTTTCACGAGTCAGGGCATGCAGCTGATTTTTTCGCAGGTTCTTGGAACAAATTTTTAAGTATAGATTTCCGATATTCAAGTAATGAATTTAAAGCAAAGACAGCACTGTCTGGCGGTAAATTAGTAATAACCTATGATTCAAAGGGAAAACAGGCAAAAACTATTCATGAATGGGCTGAAAACGATGTCAGGACTGAACTTTATAAAGTAGGAGTGGATTTTTTGAATGATCCGGCAAATTTGCAGTCTTTTCAAATAACGCTTTTAGATAAGAAAATGTATCTGAAAAGAGTAATCGAAGATTATTTTCTTAATGGAACTGGAAAAGCAAAATATGATTTGATACAAAACCCTAACTTAACTGATTTACAGATAATTAAAGAAATATATGATGGTATTCAGACGGAAACAAACAATAGGCTAGCTGACCAAGATAATATATGTAATCTGGCAAAAGACATTTATGGAGGAATAACGGGTGATCAGGTTGGAGGAGGGCATGGACATAAATATTGGTTTTATGAAAAAGATGATCTGGAAGTAAAGCTGTTTATAAAAAAAGAAGGGGATAGAAAAGAGCAGGTATCAAAAGAAGCTTTTGCAGGATATTTTGAATATATTGTAATGAATATATCGGCAGGAATAGATCCTGCAAAAAAAGTTTTGCCTAAAACCATAAAAGCTTTAGAAAAAATGATGGAGGCAGTATGATGAATAAAAAAATAAGGCTGCTAATTTTCATGATTGTTATATTGGTGATGGTATGTAATGTGACAGCATGTGGATGGCTGGATGAAGCGTTTTCCTATATGGGTTTTAATATGTCTACAAAACCTGTACCCTCGATCTCCTATTCCAAAGTTACAAAAATCAGTTTTTATGAAGTTTTTGCAGCTCACTCTGGTGGGCGGTATCTGGTCGACGTTACGGCAACAAGGGATCGTATTCAATTCAAATGTATAAAGGGAGATGTCCTGAAAGAGCATGAGGAAGAAATAACAGAAAGGGATTTTGAATGTGGACAGAACGCCTGGGATAAATTAATTGCCATTTTTAATGATAATAATGTTAATACTTGGAAAGAACAGGGATATTATTTGGACAAAAGTTTTAACCAGCAGGCAACTTTATTTGAGGAGTGGCCGGAAGTAGAATTTATAAAAGAAGGCGATTTTTTTAATATAACCAATAGCACATCTGTATTTAATTTAACATATTTGCCTTGTTATTATGGAATTGACCAGAATGAAAAAAATTTCCGAAGTGATTATTATGGTTCTTTTAAATTATATACCAATAATGATG
>CAOXUF010000145.1:5268-5905 GCA_948560485.1 uncultured Eubacterium sp. | reverse complement strand
AATCAGAAGGAAAAGAAGCCTGTTGAACCTTTGCGTTTTTTTTATCTTCTGCGAGATGATATTTTTGTAAATAAAGATAGGACAAAATTTTTTGATTTTATTCTTCCGGTAGTTCCTGTCCTTGATAGTTCTAATGCATATGATCAGATAAAAGAACATTTTGAAACGGGAGGGATTTTCACAGTATTTGATGATAAATTTCTGCGTGGGCTGTCATTGTATATTGATGATATGCGTGTTTTAAAGAATATATATAATGAGTTTATGGTTTACTATAATAAGTTGAATACTATTGAACTTAACCCCAATAAGATGCTTGCTATGGTTACATATAAAAACATATTTCCAAGAGATTTTTCTAATCTGCAGTTGAATCAGGGATTTGTGTATGAGTTATTTAACCGTAAGGATGAATTTATTGCACAGGAGAAGAAAAAATGTGAGGAAAGAATCGAAAGTAAAAAATCTCGAATTAGTTATGTGAAAGAGGAAAAATTAGAATTGATAATGGAACTTGAGGATGTAAGGAATGCAAAAGCAGAAAGAATACCTCCATATTATAGTACAGGATATAATCAAAAACAAAAAGAATATGATATATGGGTAAAGGAACAATATCCGCTACGCAAGAGAGCCA
>CAOXUF010000145.1:3879-5258 GCA_948560485.1 uncultured Eubacterium sp. | reverse complement strand
ATAGAAGATAAAGAAAAAAATTGTCTTCATACATTGGAAGATGAATTATCATTATTGCAGGAAGAAAGCCGCATAATAGATAACAAGATGTTGCATGAGATTATCAGCAGAGAAAATATAGATGAGATATTCCGAATTACATCACAAAATGAAATCGGAACTGTCAATGAATATAAAGAAATAAAGTCCAGTGAATACTTTGCATTGCTTAAATATCTTATACGGTATGGTTACATAGATGAATCCTACAATGATTATATGACTTTCTTCTATGAAAATAGCCTCACTAAGGGGGATAAGATGTTCCTTCGCAGTGTTACAGATAAAATAGCAAAACCATTTTCTTATTCAATAGATAATGTAAGTTTAGTAATGGAAAACTTAGATATCTTCGATTTTGAGCAGGAAGAAACGTTGAATTTTGATTTGTTTGAGTATTTATTGGCGCATAAGTCGAAACAGAATATTCTTTTACGCTTTATAAAGCAACTTAGAAAAGGGGAGAAATTTCAATTTATCAGTGAATTTTTTGAGACTGGTCGAGAAAATAAAAATTTAGTTGTGATGATAAACAATCAGTGGTCTTCATTTTATAAAGAAGTGATTTTAGGGCAAACGATGACTGTAAGGCAGATCAGGGAATATAGTATTGCGACTTTGTTATATACAAAAGAAGCTGATTTAAGCGCTGTCAATGATGATAATTGTCTGACTGATTACATTTCCGCACAACCGGATTATCCTGCAATAGAAAATCCCAATGTTGAGAAATTATGCTATGTAATGAAGGCGTTACAAGTATCCTTTAAACATCTTGACTATCAAGTAAGTAACAGGGAATTATTTAATGCAGTGTATCATAATTCTCTATATGAAATCAATATAGACAATATCCGCCTAATGTTGGAAATGGAATATCATATTGAAGATACTGATAATGTATCAAAGAATTATATAAGTTCCATTTACAGCCAGCCAGAACAGCCATTATACGGATATATGCAGGAAAACGCTGATTTATTTATGAAAAGTATATTAGATACTCCTGTAGATGGTTTTATGGATAACAGTAATGATGCAGTACAAATCATAAATCACCCTACTATAACGGAAGAGCATAAAGTTTCGTATATTAAGAGGTTAGAAACGCTTATTGATATATTGGCGGAAATTAATGAGATAATATATCAAACAGAATTGATAGCTGATCAGAGGGTGCAATATACAGTAGACAATATTTTAGAGTATTTTGGGAAGGTGGAACTTACAGATTATTTAGCTGAATTTATTAATTTTGGTAGTGAATGCCTGAATTATAATAGCGTAGATAATGCAGAATTAGTTGAAAGCTTTTGGAACCAATGCATTTTAAATGAAAA
>CAOXUF010000145.1:1731-3869 GCA_948560485.1 uncultured Eubacterium sp. | reverse complement strand
GCTCTTCCGATCTAAAACTATCGCTGCAAAAATACAGGGAGATTCTTTTGTCAATTTCACCAGTTTACTCAGAGTTTGATATTATAGGAATTCCAAGTGATAAAATGAAAATACTAATCACAGAAAAAATTATTCCTATGACGGAAGAAACGCTTGTCTTCATGAGAAAGAATTACAAAGACAATAAGATACACTATATTTTAAATAATATACCTGAATATACAGATATCGCGGTAGGAAGTTTAGCATCAGCAGAAGAAGTTGAAAGCCTTTTACCTTGCAATATTGCGGATGATATAAAAATTAAGCTGTTAGCAGAGATTCAAGAAAAATTTTCAGTTGTAGATCAGAATTATTCAAATGTAGTAACAGTGCATATTTTAAGGAATAATTTAGATGAATCGGATTTACCTGTTCTGTATGAAAATTACAGGGAATATGATACCGATGTCCAACAGGAAATTTTAGCTATAGCAAAAGAGAATATTGATTTAATTACTACCAATCATCAGAAAGTGTGCAGGGATATTATCAATGAATTGATAAAAGATGCAACTATTAATAATAACAATCGTATAGATTTGTTTGTTGCAATTATCGAGGGTATAACAAGAGCTGAATGTAAGCAATATCTCGAATTTTTAGGCTTGAATGAGTTTGTTAAAATCTTTGAACAAAATAGAAGACCCAAGATTCCAGTCAATTTGGTGAATCAAAAAATTCTGACTGCTTTGAAAAGGGCAGGATTTGTCGAAAACTTTGTTGAAGATGTAGAAGAGAAGATGTATAAGCAGATTCGAAGAAGTTCCGGAAAAGCGGAACTTCCAAAGGAGCTGTTGTAATGAATGGGTACAATAAATGCCTCAGTCCAAACGGGGTTAGAGGCATTTATTTTGTTAAGACAAAACTATTCAGTAAACAATTTTGATCACTATGATGATAATTAGGAATGTAGATCAGGTTTATCGCCACACTTAATTCTGCGGATAATGTCTGACAATATCGTACAAAAGCAGTTTTTAGCTCTTATGCGAGTAATGCTACTCCAATCTAATTCATTTATCCGATCTTTTAGCTCATTGAGTTTATCAAGATCATCTTTATAAAATTCATTGAGATTGCTAAAATTATATACATTTTGAAAGGCCTGAATAATTTGGTATATATTTGGCAGGGAACTGGCTTTAAAAAATGTTATAAAGAGTTCCAGTTCTATATAATTAATGAACGACTTCTTTTGTAAAAACAGATTATGATTATTTTTGCAGTAATCAGTAAACTGGTTAACATCATTTTTTTCTATGAAATAATTTACCTTAACGCTATCGCATATTCGATTCTTTTGAGATATTAAATCATATATTGGATCATAAAATTTATGAAACTCATCATACATTTCTTTATCGGAAAAAAGAAACTGAAAATTTTCTATTTCTATGGTTTCAGTGTGATTTTTTATCTTATCTAAAAGAATAGCTGAAATTTCACTTAATTCTGAATCACATATCTTTGCGGATTTTAAATCCACCAACGCCTTTATAATATTTTGATAATTTTGAGCTACATATTTATTTTCATGTATTTCAGTTTTCAATTCACAAACTAAATTCAGGATTTCAGAATCTTCATAGTAATACCATTCTGTTAATTTATTCAATATTTCCCCGTGGGAATATCGTTTTTCGTTTTCCAATTCAATGTATTCTCTTTGCTTACAAGAATCTTCTATAAAATTTGCAGCTTTACATACTCGCATTTTATCCAGCATATTTTGGGAATAATAATCATCTATAAAGCGATATCCTTCAGTATCAAAAAGAAAAACATCATCAAGTCTTATTTTTCCATATTCAGCATTGCTATCCCATTTTGCAAGCTTTTTATTTTTGCCAATAGCACAGGCTATCCTAATGCTGTAGATCATGAAGTTGTCGAAAATAGTATCATAATATTTTGATTTGTTATAATTTCTTTCTATAATTTTGAAAATCTCTTCAAATTTAACCAGCCATGTTTGAATAATACGGATATTTGTATTTTCGCATTTCTCCATATATTTCAGTATGGATGACTTATTTGCTTTTAATGTTTTTTTGAATTTTTCGTTTCTTGCAATACTATCAATAACGTCTTCTATT
>CAOXUF010000145.1:0-1721 GCA_948560485.1 uncultured Eubacterium sp. | reverse complement strand
CGTTCAATTTTTTTAATTGCTCCATAGTCAGGCAGTCATCAGTATCGTTTGATATTTTTGTGCCTTTCTTGTCAAAACCTTTAATTATTTTTTTGCCAGATAATAAAGAGATATATTTAGTTTCTATGTTTATATTAGCATACATTTTGCCAATATTATTTTCATCAGCAAGTATAATTACCTTGCAATTACAGTGTTCCACCAGATTATTAATAAAACCAAACAAGTCATTAATGGGAATGCTGCATCGTTCCAAATCATCAAAACAGATGACCATGCTTTCCAGATTGACATTATCTATAATTGTTTCCGATAGTCCTTTAAATTCAGCGGATACGGGACCAATGGAAACGGAGACAAATTTGCTCATTAAACTGGAAACACCGCTTGTTATTTTATATGCGGTTCCCATAATATCATTTTCTTTACATTTAACTTTTAGCATATAATTGGTAAATAACTCTTTGGATAAGGATTCTATAGTAGTTATGCCATATAAAGAAATGTATACATTAGACCTTCTTTCATTTTTTCCGTATTCAACCTTTGCAATTTCATCTGCAAGATAATTTTCATATAGATAGGTTTTTCCTGCACCCCAGGGGGCGTTTAGAAGTATTGCATACTTTGCTTTTTCATTTCTAATATAATCTAATACCGTTGTTAGAATTTCTTGTTTATTCATGATCATGTATCTCCTTCATTATAAGGTTGGCTTTATTATATCAGATTTATTGAAAAATGTCGTATCAATCCATTTATTAGGATCGTACATCACAAAAATAATTTCTAAAATTTCTATAAACTGTTTATTTTTCACTCCTTCCCGCCTGCTATTAGTGAAGGGGTAAATAAATCTCATTTTCAATTCATCCAAAATTCCCTTTCGTTGAACCTTGACAATTTCACAGCCTGCCCAGATTGATATCCTGCAGATGAGTGTGCATTTGGCGCACCCTGCCGGAGGGAACGCCGCGGAAACAGAAGCCGGGGCAGGAACGGGTCTGGGAGGGACACAGGCAGAACGTTAAATATTTATAGAAATATGGAAGAAAGGAAGGACGTATGGGAAGAAAGAAAATCATGACGAAGCTTCTTACATGCTTTGCGGCGGCAGCTGCGGTCGCGACGGGAATCCTTGGGAGCGTCCCGCTGCCTGCCAGGGCGGCCGAAGAGGACAGTTACACGGTCACGTTTGAGGCCTATGAAGGGATCTGTGAGACAGAAAGCATTTCCGTGCCAAAGGGGGAAAGCATCATATTGCCAGACGCATCCTATGAGGGGCATTATCTGGAAAGCTGGGTAGAAGTGACCGAAAACGGGAACATGCATACATTTAAAGCCATAGGATGGGCTGGGAGCGAGTACACCCCGGAAAGGAGCCTGAACCTTTATGCCAACTGGAAGCCGGAACAGGAGCAGGATATTACGGCTATTTATGAGGCAAGGATCGGGGATATTCAGTATGAAGAGCTGGAAGAGGCTTTTGCCAACGCACAGGCAGGCGACACGATTATAGTCCTTAAGGACTGCGGCGTGTCAAAGACGCTTGAGGTCACTGCTGATAACATTACCTTAAAGAGTGAAGACGCGGAAAATCCGGTGACCATCCGCAGGGAAGAGGAGTTTGCCGGTAAAAGCTATGCCAGAGACGCCGGAAACGTTCTGGTCGGGATAAGCAGCGGCAGCCTTGCCACGCAGGATATTATCCTTGACGGAGG
>CAOXUF010000144.1 GCA_948560485.1 uncultured Eubacterium sp. | reverse complement strand
GAACACATATAAAGGGATTTCCCGAGTATGCTGTTAAAGGTGGTATAACGTAAGTATTTTTCAGGCTTTCGTCCTTAACAGGACGGAAGCCTTTAATCATTTAAAGAAAGGAGTACACTATGTACAAGAAGGTATCAACAAACTTAAACTTTGTAGAGCGTGAAAAAGCTACAGAGAAATTCTGGAAAGAAAATGATATTTTTGAAAAGAATATGGACAGCCGAAAAGAGGGAGAGACATATACATTTTATGATGGACCTCCTACTGCTAACGGAAAACCACATATCGGACATGTGCTTACCCGTGTAATCAAGGATATGATTCCACGTTACCAGACGATGAAGGGATGCATGGTTCCTAGAAAGGCAGGATGGGATACCCATGGTCTTCCGGTAGAGTTAGAAGTAGAAAAATTATTGGGATTAGATGGTAAAGATCAGATTGAAGAGTATGGTCTTGAACCGTTTATTGATAAATGTAAAGAGAGTGTTTGGAAATACAAAGGAATGTGGGAAGATTTCTCAGGGACTGTTGGTTTTTGGGCAGATATGGACAATCCTTACGTAACTTATGATGATAACTATATCGAGTCTGAGTGGTGGGCGTTAAAAACTATCTGGGATAAAGATTTACTGTATAAAGGATTTAAGATTGTACCTTACTGTCCACGTTGTGGTACTCCACTTTCTTCACAGGAAGTTGCACAGGGATATAAGGATGTAAAGGAACGTTCTGCGATTGTACGCTTTAAGGCAGTAGGAGAAGAAGCTTACATCTTAGCATGGACAACAACACCTTGGACATTGCCATCTAACGTAGGTCTTTGTGTGAATCCGGTAGAAGATTATGCAAAGGTAAAAGCAGCTGATGGAAATGTATATTATATGGCATCAGCACTTCTTGATACAGTACTTGGCAGTCTCGGAAATGAAGAAGAAGGTGTTAAGGCATATGAGGTTTTGGAAACATATAAGGGAAAAGACCTTGAATATAAAGAATATGAGCCATTGTATGAATGTGCTCATGAAAAAGCAGAAAAGCAGCATAAGAAGGGATTCTTTGTTACCTGTGATTCTTACGTAACATTGACAGATGGTACAGGTGTTGTTCATATCGCACCAGCATTTGGTGAGGATGATGCCAATGTAGGCAGAAACTATGACCTTCCATTTGTACAGTTAGTTACAGAGAAGGGCGAAATGTCAGAAGAGACTCCATTTGCAGGGTTATTTGTAAAGAAAGCAGACCCGGAAGTGTTGAAGGACTTAGATGCCAGAGGATTACTGTTTGATGCACCAAAGTTTGAACATAGTTATCCACATTGCTGGAGATGTGATACTCCATTAATTTACTATGCACGTGAGTCATGGTTTATCAAAATGACTGCTGTAAAAGATGATTTGATTCGAAATAATAATACAATTAACTGGGTACCGGAAAGTATCGGTAAGGGACGTTTTGGCAACTGGCTGGAAAATGTTCAGGATTGGGGTGTCAGCCGTAATCGTTACTGGGGTACACCTTTGAATATCTGGCAGTGTGACTGTGGATGTATGCAGTCGATTGGCAGTCGTCAGGAACTTTTTGAAAAGTCCGGTGATGAAAAGGCAAAGGCAGTTGAATTTCACAGACCTTATATTGACGAGATTACAATGCCTTGTCCGGAATGTGGCGGCACAATGAAGAGAGTTCCGGAAGTGATTGACTGCTGGTTTGACAGTGGAGCAATGCCATTTGCACAGCATCATTATCCGTTTGAAAATAAGGACTTATTTGAACAGCAGTTTCCTGCTGACTTTATCTCAGAGGCAGTTGACCAGACGAGAGGATGGTTCTATACATTGCTTGCAGAGTCTACATTGTTATTTAATAAGGCTCCATACAAGAACGTTATCGTTTTAGGACACGTTCAGGATGAAAATGGACAGAAGATGAGTAAGTCAAAGGGCAATGCAGTGGATCCGTTTGATGCTTTAGAAAAGTATGGTGCAGATGCCATCAGATGGTATTTCTATATTAACTCAGCACCATGGCTTCCAAACAGATTCCATGGAAAAGCTGTGGAAGAAGGACAGCGTAAGTTTATGGGGACTCTTTGGAATACTTATGCCTTTTATGTTCTCTATGCAGAAATTGATCAATTTGACCCGACAAAGTATGAACTTGAATATGATAAATTATCAGTAATGGATAAATGGTTATTATCAAAGATGAATTCTATGGTGAAGACAGTAGACGAGAATCTTGGAAATTACCGCATTCCGGAGGCTGCAAGAGCATTGGATGAGTTTGTAGATGAAATGTCTAACTGGTATGTAAGACGCTCCCGTGAACGTTTCTGGGCAAAGGATATGCCACAGGATAAGATTAATGCGTACATGACGCTTTATACAGCACTTGTGACGGTAGCAAAGGCAGCAGCTCCGATGATTCCGTTTATGACAGAAGATATCTATCAGAACCTTGTTCGCAGCGTAGATAATGATGCGATAGAATCAATTCATCTTTGTGACTTCCCTAAAGTAAATGAGATGCATATTGATAAAGAATTGGAAGATAATATGGAAAGAGTTCTGAAGGTAGTTGTTCTTGGCCGTGCTTGTAGAAATAAGTCAAATATTAAGAACAGACAGCCAATTGGAAAGATGTTTGTGAAGGCTGATTTTGAACTTTCTGAGTTTTATGAGGAAATTATAGCAGATGAGCTGAATATAAAAGAAGTAGAGTTTACGGATGATGTAAGAGCATTTACTTCATATTCATTTAAACCGCAGCTTAGAACAGTTGGACCAAAATATGGTAGGTTCTTAGGAAAGATTAAAGAAGCATTGGCAGCATTGGATGGAAATGCGGCAATGGATACTTTAAATGCCGGAGAACCTTTAACGTTTGATTTCGACGGAGAGAAAGTGGTTCTTGAAATGGAAGATCTGTTGATTGATATGGCACAGGTTGAAGGTTATGTATCAGAGGGCGAAGGCGAACTTACTGTGGTACTTGATACGAATTTAAGTGATGAATTAATCGAGGAAGGATTTGTTCGTGAGGTAATCAGTAAAATTCAGACCATGAGAAAAGAAGCGGGGTTTGAAGTTATGGATAAAATTATAGTAAATGTAGCTAACAACAATAAGGTTCAGAGTGTAATTGAGGGCAATCTTAACGAAATTAAGTCTGAGGTGTTGGCAGATAAAATCGAATTTGATAAAATAAACGGGCATGAGAAAGAATGGAACATTAATGGTGAGAAAGTTACATTTAGTGTTGCAAAAATCTCATAATCAGCTAGTTATATGAACAGGAAATATTATATAAAGGAACGGTTTATATCGTTCCTTTATCTATAGAAATAGGAGAGGGACAATGAATAAAAAAATGACAATTAATCAAAAAGAAGCGTTTAAGACAGAATTCAAAAAACGTGTGAACGATCAGGCAAAAATGCTTTATCGTAAAACTCTTGATGAAGTCAGCGACCGACACAAGTTTGTATGTGTGGCTTATGCGGTAAAGGATATTGTAATTGATCAGTGGATTGCCACTCAGAAAGCATACGACAAGGCTGATAGTAGAACAGTTTATTATCTGTCTATGGAATTTTTGATGGGTAGGGCATTAGGAAATATGATTATTAATTTATCCAGCAGGGATGAAATTAAAGAAGCGATTGAAGAGTTAGGTCTTGATTTGAATGTAATAGAGGATCAGGAGCCGGATGCTGCTCTTGGCAATGGAGGTCTTGGCCGTTTAGCAGCTTGTTTCCTTGACAGTCTTGCTACATTAAACTATCCGGCATATGGATGTGGTATCAGATATAAATATGGTATGTTCCAGCAGAAGATTGAAAATGGCTTCCAGAAAGAGATTCCGGAAGACTGGTTAAGACATATTAATCCGTTAGAAATTAAGCGTGAAGAATATGCCTGTGAAGTCAGATTTGGTGGAACAGTAAGAATTGACCACAGAGATGGACGTAATTATTTTGAGCAGGAAGGCTATCAGGCTGTTATGGCAATTCCATACGATATGCCGATTGTTGGTTATGGTAACAATGTGGTAAATACACTTAGAATCTGGGATGCAGAGCCGGTAGTACATTTCAACCTTGATGAGTTTGACAAGGGTTCTTATATGGCTGCTGTAGAACAGGAAAATCTTGCAAAGACGATTACGGAAGTCCTTTATCCAAATGATAATCATTATGCAGGTAAGGAACTTAGATTAAAGCAGCAGTATTTCTTTGTTTCTGCTTCACTTCAGACAGCAATAAAGAAATATTTAAAGAATCATGATGATATTAAGAAATTACACGAAAAAGTAGTATTCCAGATGAATGATACGCATCCTACACTTACTGTAGCAGAACTTATGAGATTATTGATGGACGTATATCTCTTAGAGTGGGATGAAGCATGGGAAGTTACAACAAAATGTGTTGCATACACAAACCATACCATTATGGCAGAGGCTTTGGAGAAATGGCCAATTGAGTTATTCTCAAGACTGCTTCCAAGATGTTATCAGATTATTGAAGAGATTAACAGAAGATTCTGTATCGAGATTGAGCAGAAATATCCGGGCAATCATGATAAGGTAGCCAGGATGGCAATTATTTATGATGGTCAGGTAAAAATGGCACATCTTGCGATTTGTGCAGGTTATTCTGTCAACGGTGTTGCAAGGCTTCATACAGAGATTCTTAAAAAACAGGAATTGAGAGATTTCTATGAGATGATGCCGGAGAAGTTCAACAATAAAACGAACGGTATTACACAGCGTAGATTTTTACTTCACGGAAATCCACTTCTTGCTGACTGGGTTACAAACAAGGTTGGAGATGAATGGATTACTGACCTTTCAAAGATTAAAGGGATTGAAGTATATGCAGATGACAAGAAGGCTCAGGCTGAATTTATGAATATTAAGTATCAGAACAAGGTACGTCTTGCGAAGTATATCAAAGAGCACAATGATATTGATGTTGACCCACGTTCTATTTTTGATGTACAGGTTAAGAGACTTCATGAATATAAGCGTCAGTTACTAAATATCTTACATGTGATGTATTTATATAATCAGATAAAAGAACATCCTGATATGGAATTTACACCAAGAACATTTATCTTTGGTGCGAAGGCAGCAGCAGGTTATAAGATTGCAAAACTTACAATCAAGTTAATTAACGCTGTAGCTGATGTGGTAAATAATGATGCATCTATTAACGGAAAGTTAAAGGTCGTATTTATTGAAAACTATCGTGTATCGAACGCAGAAATCATTTTTGCAGCATCTGATGTTTCAGAACAGATTTCTACAGCATCAAAAGAAGCATCTGGTACAGGTAATATGAAGTTCATGTTAAATGGTGCTTTAACACTTGGTACAATGGATGGTGCGAATGTGGAAATTGTGGAAGAGGTAGGAGAAGAAAATGCATTTATCTTTGGACTTTCTTCTGACGAGGTAATTAACTATGAGCAGAATGGTGGATATGATCCGATGGAAATTTTTAATTCTGACATGGATATCAGAAAGGTTCTGATGCAGTTAATTAATGGCTTCTATTCACCGGAAAATCCAGAGTTGTTCAGACCGATTTATAATTCTCTTCTTACGAAGGAAGAGACCGGCTGTGCAGACAGATACTTTATCTTAAAAGACTTCCGGTCTTATGCAGAAGCTCAGAGACGTGTAGAGGAAGCATATAAGGATGAAGCAGGCTGGGCAAAATCAGCCATTCTGAATGTAGCAAATGTTGGTAAGTTTACTTCTGATAGAACAATCGAGGAGTATGTTGAGGATATTTGGCATTTGGAAAAGGTTCAAGTAGAGCTGTAAATTTCGGTTTGTCGAGGTGGTTCGAGTATAAAAGGATACACTTGGAAACTGAATTTCATAAACATTTGTAAATATAAAAAGAGTTTGAAAATTAAAGTACCGACTTCATCTTCAC
>CAOXUF010000143.1:3386-5967 GCA_948560485.1 uncultured Eubacterium sp. | reverse complement strand
GATGTCCCATCATAAATGTATATGCTGTTTTCAGATTCTTAAACTTATCTGACGGATAGCCCGGCATCTTGTTTAACATAGAGCATTTCAAATGTACGACCTCATCATGAGATAATACAAGAATGAAGTTCTCACTAAAAGCATAGGTCATTCCAAATGTCATCTTGTTATGATTATTTTTCTTAAAATATGGGTCTAGTTTTGTATATTCCAAGAAGTCATGCATCCATCCCATGTTCCATTTATAAGAAAATCCTAAGCCATCTTCCTCCGGTGCCATAGTAACCTTCGGCCATGCTGTCGACTCTTCTGCAATCACATAAGCTCTCGGATTTCTGTATCGCATGATGCTGCTAAGATGCTTGAAAAACTCAACAGCTTCTAAATTTTCATTTCCACCATGAATATTTGGTATCCATTGTCCATCATTTCTGCCATAATCACGGTACAGCATAGATGCCACCGCATCTACCCGGAGTCCGTCTATATGATATTTTTCTACCCAGAAAAGTGCATTGGCAATCAGGAAATTACTTACTTCTGTCTTTGAATAATCAAAAACCTTTGTTCCCCAGTCCGGATGTTCTCCCATTCTGGTATCTGCATATTCATACAGCGGTGTTCCATCAAAAAATGCCAATCCATGAGCATCTCTTGGAAAATGTGCCGGAACCCAGTCAAGTATCACACCAATACCAGCCTTATGAAAAGAATCCACCAGATACATAAAATCCTGAGGCGATCCATATCTGGATGTTGGCGCGTAGTAGCCCACTACCTGATATCCCCATGAGCCGTCAAATGGGTGTTCTAAAATTCCCATTAACTCCACATGCGTATATCCCATATCAACGACATATTTGACCAATTCATCTGCCATACGTCTGTAATCGTAAAATCCATCTTCATCATCCGGTCCATGAAATTCCTTTTTCCATGAACCCGGATGCACTTCATAGATAGACATTGGCTGTTCATAATGGTTCTCTGATGCTTTTTGACGTATCCATTTTGCATCATTCCATTGATAAGAATCTATATCTGCCACACGTGAAGCATTATCCGGACGAACCTCTGCCCAATTACCATATGGATCTGCTTTATACAATGTATCTCCTGTCTGTGTGGAAATTACGTATTTGTACATTGCTCCTTCGCCGACCTCCGGAACAAACAATTCCCAGATACCTGAATCATTCTCCATCTTCATATTATGGTCAAATCCAAGCCAGTCATTAAAATCACCAATGACAGCAACATTTACGGCATTTGGTGCCCACACTGCAAAGTGTGTTCCTTTCACTCCGTCTACCTCTGTTATATGTGCGCCTAATTTCTCATAGATTTCATAGTGAGTTCCTTGACCGAACAAATAACAATCATCTTTTGTTATCGCTTTTTTGTTTCCCATATGGTTTTCCTTCCCGCATGCCATTACGCCGCCTTATAGTTTTTGTTTTCTATACTCTGTTATAATTAATTAAACATCCTTTTAAGATAATGTCTCTTTCATCATCTGTCATTTCACCGAGTTTCAATGTAAATGATTTCATTTCTTCACCAACAACATATGCAGGTATTTCTGTTGCTTTATTTCTTACTGCCTCTGCAATATTTGGAACAAAAATATAATCATCTTTCTTAAATGGAAGTTCTT
Organism: uncultured Eubacterium sp.; assembly: GCA_948560485.1. The sequence goes on along the minus strand of CAOXUF010000143.1, from coordinate 4,310 downwards.
CCTGCTCATATATAAATGGAAGCATTCCCCAGTTAATCAGGTTAGAGCGATATCTCTTTGTTGCATACTCCTGTGCAATATTCGCCCATCCGCCAAGTACCTTCTGACAGGATGCTGCCTGTTCTCTTGCAGAACCATCACCCGGTTTTACAGCATAAATTGTACTTCCAATACCAATCGTTTCTTTGCTGATTGGATACTGTGGAAGCTTTTCCTTAATTAATGACGTACATTCATGTACTTCCGGTAAAACCTCTCCCGGACAGTTTCCTGCTTCTCTTGCCTTTTCTGCCTTCTGAACTTCTTTTGCCTTTCCAACATATTCAGGATCCTTACGAGACAATGCAAACTCTGCAAGTCCTAAAGGATTCGAACGATAAGATGATGTCTCACCAGATGGAATCAACTCGTCTGTCGTTGTTACCGGATCATGAATCTCTGATACCACTTTCAATAATAAATTATCTGTCAGTGCAACCATTTCCGGCCAATCCTTAATGTTTGGTCCAAACTGAATTTCTGTTTCCGGATCAGCCACACCTTTTGAATCAAATACTCTGTTTTCGTAAATACTACTGTCAAAGTGATATTTACGTCCTTTATATTCTGTATCTAAATCTGTAGCAGATGTTAAATATCCTTTATTTGCCGCTGTGGCTGCAATAGAACGTGCATCCATAAGGGCAACCGATGAAATCTGTCCATTCTGTAATTTACTTCCTTCTCTGTTCGGGAAGTTTCTTGTAGAATGTCTGATACTAAATGCATTATTTGATGGTGTATCTCCCGCTCCAAAGCAAGGTCCACAGAACGCTGTTTTCATAACACCGCCTGCTCCCATAATTGAAGCTGCTGCACCATTTTTAATTAACTCCATGTATACCGGCATAGATGCAGGATAAACACTTAATGTAAATTCATCTG
>CAOXUF010000143.1:0-3376 GCA_948560485.1 uncultured Eubacterium sp. | reverse complement strand
CACCGATACTCTTTCCTTCTAAGATATCAGCTGCTGCACAGATATTTTCAAATCCACCACCTGCACAACCTGCAATGATACCCTGATCTACATATAATCTGCCATTTCTGATTTTGTTTGTAAGCTGATAATCAACCTGTCCATCTAATGAAACCAATGCTTTCTTTTCAACATCTCTTAAAATATCCTCAAGGTTTGCATTAACGTCATCAATCGTATATGTGTTGCTAGGATGGAACGGCATTGCAATCATTGGTTTAATCTTTGACAGATCTACATAAACCATTCCGTCATAGTATGTAACCTCTCCCGGATTTAATTCTTTATATTCCTCTACTCTGCCGTGAATATCGTAAAAATCTTTAATCTCTTCGTCAGTTCTCCAGATAGATGAAAGACAAGTAGTTTCCGTAGTCATTACATCCACACCGATTCTGAAATCTGCACTCAAAGATGAGACGCCCGGACCTACAAATTCCATGACTTTATTCTTCACATAACCTTTATCAAATACCTCACCGATAATCGCAAGTGCCACGTCCTGAGGACCTACACCCTTTGCCGGCTCACCCGTCATATAGATACCGATAACTTCCGGTCTGTTAATGTCATATGTCTGTGAAAGAAGCTGTTTTACAAGTTCCGGTCCTCCCTCACCCATTGCCATCGTACCAAGTGCACCATAGCGGGTGTGTGAATCACTTCCTAAAATCATCTTTCCACCGCCTGCAAGCATTTCTCTTGCAAACTGATGAATTACTGCCTGATGTGGTGGTACATACATTCCACCATATTTCTTTGCACATGTCAGTCCAAACATATGGTCATCTTCATTAATTGTTCCACCTACTGCACATAAACTGTTATGACAATTTGTCAGCACATATGGAATCGGGAACTTTTCAAGTCCTGATGCTCTGGCTGTCTGAATAATTCCTACAAATGTAATATCGTGGGAAGTAAGTTTGTCAAACTTTATCTGAAGCTTGTCCATACTTCCTGATGTATTATGTTCTTTCAAAATACCGTAAGCGATAGTATTCTTACCAGCCTCTTCTTTTGAAAGATACTTATCACCTAATTTACTCTTTAATAATTCTTCACTACCTTCTTCAATAACCTCAGTTCCATTGATAAGGTAGGCTCCTCCATTTGATAATTTAATCATTGTCTCCTCCATGTTAATTTACTAACTAATCAGTCTATTTTATTATATATAATTTAAGGGTGCTTTTCAAGTAAAGCATGCGTTTTGATATTAAACAAAACTTCTATTTTGTCTAATTTTGCTTTCATATATTTTATTTGGTATACTATGATTAAATTTATACTAAAATGTATACATAAGAAAAATTTAAACCGCATGATTTTATAATGTGGCGATACATATTATGAGAGGAATTTTATATGAGAATTGTAATAGTCAGTGATGTACTTGGAGAAGAAAATAACGGCACTACTATAGCTGCCATGAATCTGATACGTTCCCTACGTGCAAAAGGGCATGAGGTCCGTATTATCTGTCCTGACACAGAGAAAACCGGGGAATTCGGATATTACATTGTAAAGACACTGAATGTAGGTCCGTTTAATGGTTATGTGGAAAAAAACGGTGTGAGCATTGCCCGTCCTGACAAAAAAGTCATTAAGGAAGCTCTTAAAGACATTGATGCAGTACATATTATGGTTCCGTTTTTGACCGGATGTTATGTTGCAAAATATTGTCATAAACATAAGATTCCATTATCTGCCGGTTTTCACTGTCAGGCAGAAAATTTTTCAAACCATTTACATTTAATGAACGCTCATCGTTTTAACAATAGAGTTTACAAAGTTTTCTATAAGCATCTCTATCAATATTGCGATGCGATTCATTACCCTACACAGTTTATTTGTAATACTTTTGAAAATGTTGTAGGTGTAACACCACATCATGTGATTTCTAATGGTGTCAATTACCAGTTTAACCGTGGCATTCCAAAATACAAGAAAGAGGATGGTTTATTCCGTATATTATACATTGGAAGATACAGCAAAGAAAAAACTCACTCTGTTTTATTAAAAGCAGTAAATAAAAGTAAATACCGTAACCGTATTCAGTTGATTTTCGCAGGAGACGGTCCACAAAAAAAGAACATTCAAATGTATTCGGCAAAACATTTACCGATACAGCCTGTTATGAAGTTTTATTCCAGAGATGAGCTCTTAAAAGTAATTGGTTCTGCAGATTTATATGTACATGCTGCTGAAATCGAATTAGAAGCAATCTCCTGCTTAGAAGCAATTTCCTGCGGTCTTGTTCCGGTAATTAATAATTCGCCCCGCTCTGCTACGAAATATTTTGCCTTAGATGACAAAAATCTATTTAAGTGCAACAATCCAAAGGATTTAGCTGCCAAAATTGATTACTGGATTGAACATCCAAAAGAAAAAGAACAACGCATTCTGGATTATGCAGACTTTGCCACACAATGGCAGTTTGATAAATGCATGGACCAGATGGAACAAATGATACTTTCTATTATTTAAGGTGATACATATGAAAACAATTTATTATGAAGATGAATTAAATGATGACTTTGCCGCAACACAGGGGATTAAAACCAAACCTCTACCAAAAGATTATAAATGGATACACAAAAGTAAATTGTGGAATTCTTTTGCAGATATTCTTTATTTTTTGATTGTTTATCCTCTGGTAAAAATCTTTAATACTTTTATTGTAGGTTTGAGAATCAAAAACAAAAAAGTGATTAAGAAGTTAAAGACCGGCTGTTTTTTATACAGCAATCATACACAGCATATTGACCCTCTGATTTCCGCAACAGTCTCCGGATGGGGACACCGGACTTATTTCATTGCAGGCAACGATGCTTTTTCTATCACAGGACTTCGACATCTTGTGGATATGCTTGGGGCAATGCCTATCGGATATGACATTGCCAGTATGAAAAAGATGATTCATACCGTTACCAAAAGAATTCAGGAAAAATCATGCATTACAATTTATCCCGAAGCTCATATCTGGCCGTATTATGTAGGAATCCGTCCTTTTAAAAGTGCCAGCTTTGCTTATCCTGTAGCTTTGAACGCACCTGTTGTTGCCTCTGTCGTTACTTACCGGAAACGCCACTGGCCTTTTCGATTATTTTTCAGGTCGCCTGCTATTACTGTATACTGCAGTAATCCAATGTACGCTAATCCTACTCTAAGTAAAAAGGCCGCAAAAGAAGAATTGAGAAACAGGGTGTTTCATTGGATGACGGAAACGGCTCAGAAATATAGTACATATGAATTTTGGCAATATAAGAAAAAATCCTAGAATCATGACCACCCGTCAAACGGGTGGTTTGCTCGCCCCTATAAGGGGCAGTTA
>CAOXUF010000142.1:5756-6021 GCA_948560485.1 uncultured Eubacterium sp. | reverse complement strand
GTAGAGAAATATATTTTAAATATGTACATCAATCCAGTAACAGGAAAACCTGTTCAAGTTGATGGAAAATTAATGAAAGAGTTGAATAGAAAAGCCAGAAAGAAAATAAGGTTTAATATGAATGGAAAAAAGTTAGGAATGAGTGATATTGTTGCGATATTGAATGGAATAGAAAAAGAAGCAGATTGACTGCTTCTTTCTCTATTCTACAATTGTATTTAGCCACGTTTTCCTTTTCACTATTTTCAGTTTTCACAGATAAATC
>CAOXUF010000142.1:4056-5746 GCA_948560485.1 uncultured Eubacterium sp. | reverse complement strand
ATAAACCCAATCACGGATTTCACAGCATCTAACATGCTGATACATAGAAACATCCAGACAATTGGCATTGATGTAAAATGTGCCAGTATCATAGCAAGAGGAACGTTTATGCACCAGATAAATCCGCTGTCAAAAATAAAGGTCATAATTGTTTTTCCACCACTGCGCAGTGTAAAATAAGATGCATTAGTAAAGGCATTGAATGGTGCTGCTAATGCGTGAACCAGTATAAATCTTGAAGCAAGATATCGAATTTCTCCTGTCGTATTGTATATCTGCGGGAAAAGTACAGCAGCAATCAAAAGAATTGCGGAAACTCCCAGAGAAATCAAAATAGAAAATACAATCATTTTTCTGTCAGTGTCGACAGCTTCTTTTTCTTTTCCGGCTCCGATTAATTGACCGATAACAATGGAGATCGCAATACCCATTGTTAAGAATGCAGTGTTTACTACATTGTTTATCGTATTGGCGATATTGAGTCCTGCTACAGCAGGCAGTCCTCTTGTAGACATGGCCTGTGTCTGCATTGCAATTCCGGCAGCCCATAAAACTTCATTGAATAATAATGGTGTGCCCTTAGTAATAATATTTTTTACCAGATGCATAGGAACATGAAGATTATGGTATGCACCGATAATAAATTGATATTTATCAGAATGTCTGTGTGTGTAGAACATAAGATATCCACATTCTACAAATCTGGAAAGCACGGTGGCAATCGCCGCACCAACAACTCCAAGTTTTGGGAATCCCAACAATCCAAAAATCAATAATGCATTAAAGACAAAGTCAACAACAACGGCAATAACACCGGCAATCATAGGAACTGTTGTCTGTCCTGCTTCCTTTAATGTGGTGCTGTAACAGTTGGAAATTACAAATGGAATGATACTAAACAGCATAACAAATAAGTAATTTCTTGCATAATGAAATGTGGCAGCAATGTTACCGGATTCACCACCTTCATGTAAAAACATGTTGATTAGAGGTTCATGAAGAATAATGAATATGGACAGACTGATTGCGATAACAAACAGACCAATAATAAATTTCATTCGAAATACGTTACGGACTCCCTTGTGGTCTTTTCTGCCAAAATACTGGGCGGAGAAAATACCGGCTCCAGACATTCCACCAAATACTGCGAGATTAAAAACAAAGAAGAGCTGGTTTACAACAGCTACACCGGTCATCTGATCTGTTCCGACTTTTCCAACCATCACATTATCAAGCATTGCTACAAAGTTTGTAAAAAGACTCTGTATTACAATTGGTAATGCTATCGCCAATATCATTTTGTAAAAATCTTTATCACCAAAATATTTTGCCATAATTTTTTTCATTATAAAACTCCTTATATTAGTATCTCTGAATAGTCATAGATAGTAGAATAACATATTCTAGAGATAGAAGTAAACACTTTTTAAAGCGAAATTATTATATTGACGAAACCCAAAATGTATAGTAAAGTACACAAAGTGAAAGGTTCACAAAGTAAACTAATTGCAAAGGAAGAAAAAATGAAAGGATTTAATGAAGAATTATTAAGTGCATGGTTAAGATTATCCAACACCATATGTAATGAGAGAATTGTTACACAGCTTCCATATAATGAAGCTTTGATATGTAATATTCTTAACAATCAAAGAAAGATCGGAAGAGCACACGTCTGAACTCCAGTCACGAG
>CAOXUF010000142.1:1913-4046 GCA_948560485.1 uncultured Eubacterium sp. | reverse complement strand
AGTACTTAACAGCAACGGATTTGTGTGAAAAAACAAGATTACTGAAATCTTTGATGAATCGGACTCTGAACAACCTTGAGGAAAAGGGACTGATTGTCAGAAAGAGATCCGAGGAAGATAAGCGGAGTGTGTATGTAATGTTTAATGAAGAAAATATTTCTTATTATGAAAAAGGTCATGAAGAAGTATTGGAAGTGGTTGATGAAATTGTAAATAAGATTGAAAAAAGAATTGGTTCTGAGAAAACAAAGGAAATTGTAGATGTGTTTAACGTTATTTCAGATGCAGCACTAGAGGTAATTCATCAGTAGGAGGTATTATGATTAGATTTTTAATAGAGTCTTCATCAGACTATGATGTAAAAGAAGCAAAAGAAAAAGGAATAGAGCATGTTTCCATTCCAATTGCAATTGGAGAGAAAACATTTAGTGATAACGGAAGCGTGACAAAGGATGAGTTTTATCAAATGACTCAGGAGTCGGAAGAGTTTCCAAAAACATCACAGCCATCGCCACAGGAATTTGTGGAGGTTTTTGAAAAGGTAAAAGAAGCAGGGGATGAATTGATTTGTGTGCTGCTGTCTTCCGGATTAAGTGGTACAGTCCAGAGTGCAGCATTGGCAAAGGATATGGTAAATTATGATAATATTTATATTGTAGATTCTCTTACAGCTACATACGCCATTAAGGTTTTAGTAGATTATGGTATGGAACTGAGAGATAAAGGAAAGACTGCACAGGAGATTACAGATATATTAGATGAAATGAAATCCAGAGTAAAGATTTATGCAGTACTTGATACGTTAGAAAATTTGTATCGTGGTGGAAGGCTTTCTAAGTTGGAAGCAGGCATTGGCAGTCTGGCAAAAATTAAACCATTGATTACGATTACAGAAGACGGAAAAATTGGAGTAAAGGCAAAAAGCATCGGAAAGAAAAAGGCACTAAATGATATTGAAAAACTGATTACAGCAGAGAACATTGATGAGAGTTTTCCTATATATAGTTTATATTCTCTGGGAACAGAAAATAATGAAACATTTACGGATAAATTGAGTGAACAGGGAGTAGAATTTACAGACAGATTTCAGATTGGACCGACGATTGGAACGCATATCGGACCGGGAGCTTACGGTATTATATTTGTCCGTAAGGAATGATAATACTAATTTTGTAACCAGATAAATTATGAGCTTTAAGAGAAGGGGAAAGAAAATATGAATTGTTTGAAAAAAGTATACTGCAGGGTTTTTCAGATTTGTTTTAGAGCAGCATTACCATTACTGCCTTATACAGAGCCTAAAATATTAGAAGGAATGGATAAAATACCAAAAGTATTGGAAAAGTTTGATTATAATAAGGTTTTAATAGTGACCGATAAAGGAATAACAGAAGTAGGACTTGGGAAGCAGCTTACGGATATTTTGGAAAAAGCAGATATATCTTATGAGTATTACGATAACACTGTAGCAAACCCTACTGTTTCAAATGTGGAAGAAGCAAAAGATAAGTACATAGAAGGTGGCTGTCAGGCAATTGTAGCATTAGGTGGTGGTTCATCTATGGATTGCGCAAAGGCAGCAGGAGCCAGAGTGGTAAAACCGAATCAGCCGGTAAGTAAAATGAAAGGGATTTTAAAAATACATAAAAAGATTCCATTGCTGTTAGCGATTCCGACGACTGCAGGAACAGGTAGTGAGACGACTTTGGCAGCGGTAATAACAGATGAAGAGACACATCATAAGTATCCAATTAATGATTTTCCGTTAATTCCAAAGTATGCAGTGTTGGACTATAAAGTTACCACGAGTCTGCCACAACATTTAACAGCTACAACAGGTATGGATGCACTGACTCATGCGGTAGAAGCATATATTGGGAGAAGTACTACAAGATATACAAGAAAAAAAGCTGTAAGAGCAGTGAAATTAATTGGAAAAAATCTTAAAAGAGCATATGATGATGGAAATGATGCGAAGGCAAGAATGAATATGTTGAAAGCCTCATATTGTGCAGGAGTGGCATTTACACAGTCTTATGTGGGATATGTACATGGTGTCGCACATTCTTTAGGAGGGCAGTATGGAGTACCTCATGGACTGGCTAATGCAGTTATTCTTCCATATGTATTGGA
>CAOXUF010000142.1:0-1903 GCA_948560485.1 uncultured Eubacterium sp. | reverse complement strand
GATGTATGGCGAAGCCTGTTATAAGAAACTCGCGAAGCTTGCAGTGAAAGCAAATATTATAGAAGATAAAAAGAATGATGATGAGACAGCGAACGCTTTTATTGATTGGATAAAGGATATGAATCAGTCAATGAATATTCCTGATTATATAGAAGGAATTGAAGAGAAGGATATTCCGAAAATGGCAAAGCACGCAGACAAGGAGAGTAATCCGTTATATCCGGTACCAAAGTTAATGAATGCAAAGGAACTTGAAGAGGTTTATTATAAAGTCAAAAAACGGTAAAGTGCAGGCAACATCTGTTTGAGGAGTAAAGTAGAGATTGCGTCTGTGATGTAGGTAAAATAAAGGAAAAAAAGGAGACAGGATGAGTAGAATTGAGGATGTTGTAAAAAAACAGAGAGCGTTTTTTGGAAAAAAACAAACATTTAATGTGAATTACAGAATTAAATATTTAAAGAGATTAAAGCAGGTAATATTAGAGTGTGAAGAGGAAATCTGTCAGGCATTAAAATTGGATTTGGGTAAGTCTTCCAGCGAATCTTATATGTGCGAAATTGGTTTGACATTAGCAGAATTATCTTATCAGATAAAACATGTAAAGCGTTGGAACAAGCCGAAAAGACACAGAACAGATTTGGCTAATTTCCATGGAAAAAGTTATTCTGTTTTTGAACCATATGGTGTGGTTTTAGTTATGGCACCTTGGAATTATCCTTTTATGCTGACGATGGAACCTTTGATTGGAGCGATTGCGGCAGGTAACTGTGTTGTGGCAAAACCATCTGCATATTCACCGGCAACCTCCTCTATTATTAAGAAGATACTTGAAAAGGTATTTGATAAGGAGTATGTATGCGTGGTAGAAGGAGGGCGTGCAGAGAATACAGAATTATTGGAGCAGAAATTTGATTATATATTCTTCACCGGAGGCGTGACTGTAGGAAAACTGGTTATGGAGAAAGCCGCAAAGAATCTGACGCCGGTATCCTTGGAGCTGGGCGGTAAAAGCCCATGTGTCATAGATAAGACTGCAAATCTGAAATTGGCAGCAAAGAGACTGGCTTTTGGAAAATATTTGAATCTTGGACAGACATGTGTGGCACCGGATTACATGCTGATAGATAAAGACATCAAGGATGAATTTTTACAGATTTTTAAAAGCACTGTACAGAAAATGTATGGGGAAAACCCATTAGAGAATCAGAATTATGGTAAGATGATTAATGAGAAACATTATTCTCGTGTTATGGGATTAATTGATCAGGAAAAGGTCGTGTTAGGTGGAAAGGGAAGAGATAATGAACTTCGTATTGAGCCTACAGTATTAGATAATGTCACAGAGAATGATGCAGTGATGCAGGAGGAAATCTTCGGTCCTGTATTACCTGTCCTTACTTATGATGAATTAGATGAGGCTGTAGACTTTATAGAAAAGCGTCCGCATCCATTGGCATTGTATATTTTCTCTAATGATAAAAAAGTACAAAAACTGTTCACAGAAAAACTGGCATTTGGTGGAGGCTGTATTAACGATACAGTATTGCATCTTGCAACATCACAGATGGGATTTGGTGGTGTTGGAAACAGTGGCATGGGAGCATATCATGGAAAGAAAAGTTTTCAGACATTCACCCACGAAAAGAGTATTTTAAGAAAATATAACTGGATTGATATGCCGATGAGATATCAGCCGTACAGAAAAATGTATGATAAGATGGTAAGAATATTTCTTAGATAGATTCCGGTTTTTAGGGGTAAGACTTTACTGCTGAAGTAATACGGACAGAGAATATCTTCACCTCGATTCTTAAACATTTATAGAAAACAAAAATAATATTGAATATTTTAAGCACCGACTTCATCTTCGAAAAAATCTGATGATTTTTTCTCAGGTAAGTC
>CAOXUF010000141.1 GCA_948560485.1 uncultured Eubacterium sp. | reverse complement strand
AAGCGGCGGCTTTCTCTTTCAGTTCCTTTTGCTCGGCTTCGTAGTCTGCCGAAAGTTCCGTGAAACGCTCGTCCGATATGCGCCCGGTCACGTCCATGCAAAAGGTGAGCTGGAAGTCCAGCCGGAAAGGAAGGAGATAGTATTTCCTGTAAATACGTATCGGAAAACGGACGTGCAGAATAAATCAGAACAACCGCAGCCCCAAAACACTGTCACAGTCAGGGAATCCATTGTTGAACAGATCAAGGCGAAGCAAAAACATACTTCTGTTGAAACAAAGCAAGTAGAAACAGAAATGTCGCCGCAGCCAAAGCCTTCCGTACTTGCGAGAAAATATCCTCGCCTAAAAGAAATTAACAGCAGGCTTAAACAACAGAATAAGGCAATTTTTGAGTGGGAGAAAAAACTGGATAAGCTGAAAAAGGAATTATCTGAATGTACAGGTATGTTCAAGGGTGGCAGACGAAAGGAATTACAGCAGGAAATTGATAATATTGACATCCAGATTTCCAATATGAAAAAGAGGCTTTCTTCTATCGTGAAAGAATATAAATTTGACACCGCACAGGCATTCTATAAAGAATTCAATGCAGCCAAAAGAGAGTATCTTGATTATAAAGCGACTTGTGCAGAGTATGAAAAAAACTACGGAGACAAAGTGACGGATGCTATGAGCGTCAGAGATAGGCTCAGGCAGAAAGAGCAGATAGTAAAAGCAAGAGAAACGAGCAGAGTGTATCAGGCAAGGCAGAAAGATAAAGGGGCAAGGTAGCGCAGCCTTGCAGAGAAAAAGGCGCATGTTTCCGGTCAGGAAAAAGACCATGAATCACAGAAAAATTTAAAAAATAGTCAAAGTGATATGTAGGAGCATGTGACATAATTTCACTGTGGAAAAAGTAACAGGCTTCTTTCTCGTATAAAGTACAGGGAGGGAAAGCCTTTTTTATTTTAATGTAAATTAAATTTGTAATATCGTTGTCATGTTCTGAAATACAGCGCAAAATGGGAAGCGCATGATTCTTTTTGCAGCTAAATGTGCGGTCTACAAATTTCATCTGGGAACCCGCCTGTCCAGAAAAAAACAAGTTCATTTAAAACACGCGGGACAGAATGGAAAACCATCGTTTTTTTCAATGGAAGAAAGGCAATAACAGCACGAGAAACCGTTTTGTACCCGCTCCGCCAAGCACAGCCGGCAGTATTTCCTGTTTCCCGGATGTATAAGCGGCACATAGGCGGTAAAAGGATGCTTCTCCTGCGCCTGTCATAACGCCCCGCAGTTTCCATTTTTGCAGCACTTCGTCCGTATCGTAGAAGATCTCCGGTCTTCCTGCCCAGATATCTGTATCCGGCAGGATTTTATGAAGACCGGGAATCAACTGGTCGAGCAGCGTGTGGTTCCGGATATAATAGGAAAATGCCGCCACGTCTGGATGTCTTTTATAAATTCCCCGCAGTAGGTAAGAAACCGTTTGATTAATGGTAAATTCCAATACCGAGACATACCTGCCATATTCTCCGGCACAGGCCTTTAAGGAAAATACGGCAGGATTGGAATGGATGTATTTTGCATTGACTGCGATCAGCAGGATATTCATGGAAGCTTTCCAACTTTAAGCGATAATACGTTCCAGTTTTCTTTGGACCCGCGCGACTACAGGACCGCAAAAGAAGGCGACCGCTACCGTTACGATTCCCATTGTTCCCCCAAGCAAAAAACCGACTGCCATAAAAGCCATGTCCCACAATATTCTTACAGTCTCAAAGGAGATTCGTGTTACATGTTTTGATATGATAAACGGTAATGCGTCATATGGAGAGGAACCCAGTCCGGAACACATATATGCAGCAGCTCCGAAAAGAAACACGGCAAGTCCCGGAATCATTATAAAATAACGTACCGGTGCAGTCGCAAAAAATCCGGCCGGCAGCACATGATTCCAAATCCATGCAAATAAATCCGATATGTACCCTAAAAAACACATATTTCCGACTGTCCCAAAACCTATGTAGCTCATATCATACCGGATCACAAATATAAAAGTGATCAGATGGCACAAAAGCTGGCATGTTCCAAAACTGAAAGGTAAATAATTCGCCACACCCTGCGTTAGGCAGGAGCATGGGTCAACGCCAAGATTTACGGTTCTTAAAATCGACAGCCCGAAACCCTGAACCCAAACACCTAAGATCATTAATAGGAGCCGCTTTGTAAAATGCGGCGGACGCAAAAAACACTTATTCAATATTACAACTCCATTTCTTTCCTAAATTTCTCTGCCCACGAATTTGAAGCTCCTGATAATCCATGATAACAGTAAAATTTCCACTTGTAAATATCACTGTCTTATTAAGACATCAATGGTCCTGCAAAACCGCATTATCTGCGATATCTCTGGACAGGAGATGCACTGCCTTCAATTCTGATGACCGAAATTCCACTTCCCATACATTGTTCCGTATCTTAGTTATTTGTACCGTGCCAGTCTGTCTCCACTCTACCATATCTACGAAATCAGGCAGAACAATCTGTACTTTATGAACCCTTAATGGAGTGATTTCACATTCCAAATATTTTTTCTTCTGGTTCCATCTCATATGCAGGAGACCATCACAATAGCGAAAATTCTCTACTTCTCCTACGGACAGCCTGTCCTCCAGTGCAGGAAGAAGCGCAATATATCCCGGTGACGAATACAAAAGCATCTCCTGAACAGCATTCACATATCCAAGAATCGCATCCAACTGTACGACCGCCGGATCTACTGTCAGGGAAATATTCATACCCCGCCAATCATTATGTAATGTAAAGAAGTTATTTAACAGTGAACTTTTCGCCATGTTATCAAGGCATTCCATTGCCGCTTGTCCATTGCGGAATCGGGCATAGATGGATGCCATATGAGCCATAGACCAACCAGTTTGGGCATCTACCCTGCGCAGGCTGACTGCTTTCTCGTATGCCTCGATTTCCTCAGGATTCTTTTCAGGATACAGTTCATATCCTGGAAATACCGGATAAATATGGGACAAGTGCCGGTGATCATATCTGTCTTCGAAAATATCTTCCTGCCATTCCTTAATGGCTCCCTTTTCATTCTTCTTAAATTCCGGTATAGACTGCAGGATTCGTTTCCATTTGTCAATGCGTTCCTGTATAAATGGCATATCTTCATATATTTTTGTGATAGCAAGGAGATTGATAAAAAACTCCTTTATTATCGAAAGATCTATAGTGGAATTGATGGTTGTAGGCATGGGATGTGCCATCTGTTGTGTACCATCAGGAGGCATAAAGTTACCGGGTGTATTTTCCGGAGATACACTGGGATAGAATTTAAGCCGCTCACAGCCTGCTTCGTCTACTGTAAACTGTATGAATTCCTCATAAAATGCCGCCACACCGTCCATATATGGCAACATGATATTCCGAGCAAATTCTGCGTCCCGTGTGTAAAGCAGATACTGATAATAATGCTGGGCAATCCATCCGCTGGCACCTACCCAGTTAATGATTACAGGAACAATCTGGGTAGGAGCGGATACTCCCGGGGTAGTGCCTGCCGTCATGTAAATGCCATTAATGCCGAACAGCTTTCGGGCATTCTCTTTAAATGCCGGAATCCTGTCATTCATATATTTAAAAATTGCCTGATTGTACTCTATCAGATTCCCGCACAAGCTATGCCAATAAATCATCTGAAGATTTTCATTTGCCATATTGTGAGGCCATTGCAGTTGATATCCGCCTCCCCACAACCCATAAAGAGGGAATGGATTGGCAGCAGGGTTGCTGCCACAGATAAATAAATATCTGCCATAATGCCATAATTTGTCGATTAGTTCCGGAGATTGCTTATCTGCAAATGCTTCCATTACCAGTTCCTCGTTGGTTTTGTTCCATGTAACCTGATTCTCACTGTCTCCTAAATGCAGTTTTGCGCTATGATATAAAGCTTTGTGAATCACCGAACTGTCAGCAAGCAGTTCCTCAAAATTTTTGGACTGGGATTCCAATTTGTCATGAAGACGTTGCCATGCGTTCTGTTTTTCCTCGTTCACATACAGACAAATGGTAATCAGAACTTGGTTAGCAGCCATTATTTTTAGCTTGTTTTCCATGCATTCCAAGGCACCATCTGCAATAGAGATTTTTGCTACAACGCCGAAATCCGTATACGGGGTATTTTTTTGAGGCCGGTTAGAATTAAAGTACAGATATCCCGTATGTATATTCTCACAAACTGCATTTGTCTGTGCATTTTTCCACACAGCCTGTATTGCATCGTTCGCCGTCTCTCCCTCATTGTGGAATGCATCCAGTTCCAATTGATATTCTATCAATTCTTTTGAATTTCCGGCATTCTCTGCGTAAAGTCGGTAGACCACCATATCCTCTGCCCGGGATACGAATACTTCACGGCGCATAGTCATATGAGCATCATTCCATTGCTGCATGGCCACAGCATGTTCCATGTCAAGCTGACGCTTAAAAGAGCGAAAACCTTTGATTGGCTTCTGTTCTACAATAAGGTTAGCTGCCGGCAGTGGGGATTCCAGGCGTGAAGTATATCCAGCCTCCTTTAATGCATTTACAATCTCCCAACTTGCCTCACGAAAATTTCCTTCGTTCATTTTCTGCCGCTGCCTGATGAATGCTTCATGCACGTCTGGGACATCTTCCTGTGAACCGTTATACCATAAGTCATGTCGTCCTAACTGTAAAATCTCCCTCTTTGCACCGCCATACAAATTTGCCCCGGTTATACCATTTCCCGTTGCGAGTCCTTCACGCCATAAATCATGCCACCATGATGATGGATACAGCATTTCTAAGATATGTTTCATATATCTATCGCCTCCTATTGTTGTTGAAATGTATATGTTTCATATATTCATATTATAAAATTCCGCATAAATTTAACATTGGCTATAGTGACAGATTTTCTTTATTTATGTCATATTTTCTAAAGTACCATTGCAGGTACAATAAAATAATTTTATAATTATTGCAAGAAGGAGACGATTATCATGGAACTTAAAGTAAATTATTCTTTTACACTGGAAGATCAAAAAATACATGTTTTGATGATTACGCACGGAAAAATCGCAAAATCCATTCCAAAACACAAACATAGTAAAAACAGTTATGAGGTGCATTATATTTATGGGGGAAAAGGGACATTGATTTCCCAAGGAAAAAACTATGACCTTTCACCGGGTATCTTATTTGTCACAGGCCCTGACATTGAACATGAGCAGAATCCAGATCCGGCAGATCCCATACAAGAGGATTGTCTATATTTTTATATAGACGATCAGAATCCTGTGTCAAAAAAAGCTCACATTATCAATATTCTGCATACCCATCCATTTTGGTATGGTCAGGACACTCAGAATATTATTTGCTCAATTCAGTTGATTTACGAAGAATTGGCCACACATAAGTTTGGTCATTCGATTTCTATAAATGCGTGTTTTCAACGTTATCTTGTCCAACTGGCAAGAAATATGGTGTCCGTCCTCCCGCAGGAAAAAGCAGGAATTGAGCCTGTACAGTTAAAAATAGAAGAGGCATTTTTATATCGGTACAAGGATTTGACATTAGATGATATCTGCGATATTACAGGCATGTGCCGCCGTCAGACCCAACGGTTATTAGAGAAATATTACGGGTGTGGATTTTTGGAAAAAAGAACGGCTTCCCGTATGGCTGCAGCAACAGCTTTTCTGCTTCATTGCAACTTAAGCGTGGATGAAATAGCAGAATCAGTAGGGTATGCCAGTCTCAGCAGTTTTTTACAGGCATTCAAAGGTTATTATAATATGACAATAAAAGAATATAGAGAATTTGTGGGAGTTCATATAAAAGAGTCTCAATTATAAATTTAAATCGCTGATTTTCTTTTACTTTAAAAATTTCAACCGTATTTTTTCTGCAATTTTATAAATGTGCTAAAATGCACGAAAAAGTTTATAACCACACTTGACAATATCTCTCTGAAATCACCGGCGGGCGCGGCATCGTGTTCGCCACCGGAACCCCGGTCAGCAAT
>CAOXUF010000140.1:5456-6077 GCA_948560485.1 uncultured Eubacterium sp. | reverse complement strand
TTTTCATCTTCTACTAATAATAATTTTCTCATTACGCATTCTCCTTATCTAATGGAATCTGTATTGATACTTTTGTAAATGCACCTTCTTTTGAATAAATTGAAAGACCATATTCGTTTCCAAAATACATTCTGATTCTCTGCTGAACATTATATAATGCCCGTCCGTGTTCTTTTCCATCCTCAATTGCATCTGCAGTATTTATCTTTTCTCTGATAAGTTTCAACTGATTTTCTGACATTCCCACTCCCACATCAGAAATTTCAATATTTACAATATCATCATTAACAAATGCTTTGATATATATATATGTATCTTCTGCCATATTTTCAATACCATGATATACAGAATTCTCCACAATAGGCTGTAAAGACATTTTAGGTATCTTAATATGCATAAGTTCTTCCGGAATATTCAATGACAAATAAATTTCATAGTCCTGCCGCAAATTCATCAGGTCAAGATAATTTCTAATATTGTTAATCTCTGTTTTCAATTCTACCATGCCTGAAGTCCATTGCATACTGTAACGAAACATATTTCCCAAAGAAGTTATAGCATCACTAATTTCAAAATCTCCTTTAATCTCTGCCATCATTTTAATTGTTTCTAATACATTAT
>CAOXUF010000140.1:1703-5446 GCA_948560485.1 uncultured Eubacterium sp. | reverse complement strand
ATAAAATGAGCATTAATCTGATTTTGTAGTGAGCGGATTTCAGCATTTTTCGCCAAAAGCTGTTTATTTGTATTTTCTATATTTAACTTTTCTAATGCTGATAACATATCATTAATCTGTTTTCCAAGCTCTGAAATTTCATCATTTCCTTTTTCTGTGAGCCATACAAATTCACCATTTTTTATTTTGCTGACCTCTGACGTAAGATTATTAAATCTTGCAAAAGAATTATTAATCAAAATAACAATAATGACAATAAAGCATATCATTGAGACCACTACGACTACAATATATAAAAACTGGCTTTTATAATAAGACTCAACAATCTCTTTTGTACTGCTTGCATGAACATAAACCCCTTCTAAGGACGAGCAATACATCGTAGATACCACACTGCTCTCATTATTAAACTTCATGATATTAGATTCTGAATTTGTAGTGTTTGCCAGCTGTAATATTTCCTGTTTATTGTTTGTAACGATTTCTTTATTATCATCAGAACTATAAATATGTCCATCATTTGAAACAAAACAACAAAAATCATTTTTCTGTTCTTTGCAGAAATTTAGAAATAAATCATTTAAATCTGTTGACACCTCTAAAACTGCTAACAAATTACCATCATCATCTCTCAGATTAGAAACAATTCCTGCGAGATGCGTCGTTTTTTTATTGCTTGAATATAAACTGTCATAATAATCAAAAACCCATTTATTATTTTTATACGAATGTGCCCAGCTCATCTTTTCCAAACGCTCCATCTTATAAAAACTTGGATGCTTTTCCGTAATATCAGTATTCACAAAAAGCCGGACACTGTAAATGTAGGGATTAATATTAATCATGTAGTCAATCGAGCTTATTTCCGTATCATAAAAATCAATCTTATCAACAGCCTTTAAATCTTTACCATTCCTGACATTTTCAATATATTCAATAACAGATTTCTTCTGCAAAATAATCTGTTGCACCAGATAACATGTTTCTTCTACATCTTTATACTGACTCGATACATTTAACATATTTGTTTTCTCATTGGCTAATGCAACACTTTTTGCATTTTTTGACATATTGAAAAACATTATGCTTGTCCACATGGAAGTACATAAAATCAATACCACCACGATAATCAATATAATCTTTTTACATAATGAAATTTTACTTTTCTGTTTCTTTTCAGCCATCACTTATCTAATCCTAATTTTTCGATATTTTCATTCATTTTTTCTGTTAGCGCTTTTAAAACTTTTTTATATCCTTTACTGTATCTTTCTTTTATAAAGGAATTGTAAATTCGTTCAAATTCAACATCACTTTTTGCCAAAAGTAATTTTGGTAACGTTTTTCCCCCAACTGGAATCAATGTCATTCTTTATTCTTCCTATTTCAGAATCCGCATCAAATGTGATGGTATACTGACCTACATATGTAGTATAAGGATAGGTCCACTGTTTCAACTGGGTTATAGGATTGTTCTTATCATCTTTAATCCACTGGGATGCCATGGCATCGTTCTGCATCATCCAGTAACAGGAATCTGCTCCATATTTTTCATCAAACTGAGTTCTGTCAGTATATAAAACTTTTTTGATATCATCTTTCATTTCAGGAATTCCCTCTGTATTATATTCCCAGGTCTTTCCCTCCACTCCAAGCCAGGTCATTTTCTGGCCTTCTTCACTAATTAAGTATGTAAGCAGCTTTATTGCTTTTTCCGGATTTTTACAATTTTTTGATATCAGTGTAACCGTCCACCCATTGATACTGGTTCCCGGAAGAGTATAATCATCTCCCTTAGAATTTTTCGGGCCGTCTACAGCAATATAAATACTGTCCGGATTATTTGCATACAATTGCTTTTCCTGATCTGCCATATCTGTATACTGATAAATCATACAAAAGTATTGTCCATCACTTATTTTTTCACTCATCTGTGTTCTGGAATCAATAAAGATTTCGTCCTTTAACAGACCCTTTCTTGCCAACTGGTTAAAT
Organism: uncultured Eubacterium sp.; assembly: GCA_948560485.1. Next base: position 3,451 of record CAOXUF010000140.1, on the reverse strand, counting down.
GTTTTTAACCACATAATATAATCTTTATTTTTAATTCTGTCTATAGCATTTCCTTTTTTATCAACATATGGAATAGCAAGAAAGTCCATTAAATAATTGTCAAATGAATCGCACCCGATTTCATTAAATTCAGTGCATCCTACAGGAATCATTTCTTTTCCGTCAATCTTCGGAAACATCTTAGCTGCTTTTTCTACTGCTGAAATAAAGCCTTCCGGAGTTGTCATATCAGGTTTACCTATGGCCTCATAAATATCTTTTCTTACAAGAAAACTTTCATTAGAAGCTAATGTATCATACTTTTCATAATCAGATGGTGAACAGGCTGAATTTGGATACTGATATAGATGCCCATCGTTGCTTCTATGCCAGTTAACAACCTCATCATTCACAACTTTATAAAAATATTTGTCATACTTATCTGCCAGAGTATCCAAAGCATAAATTTTGTTCTCATTAATCATCTGGCTGATTTCAGGTTCCCACCACCCAAGAGTAATAATATCCGGCAAAGTATCACCGGCTATCATGGAATCCAGTTTCTCATTCGGATTTCCTGAAGGTGTGACAAACTCAATATTACACCCTGTTTTTTCAGCGATGGCTTTAGAAACCATATTATTGCCCCAATCAGCTGTAAACCAGGAAAAATTCACGTACCACGAAAGATTTACCTTTTCCGGCTTATCTTCAGTCTTTTTGTCTCCACAACCTGTCAAAGATGCTATCATACCCAAACAAATAACAGATACAATTATTTTTTTTACCTTTCCCATAACACTCCTCCTACGTAATCTGAGTTCAAAAATAAACACTATTTTATAACTTTATCAGCAATTATCTCTAAAAGCGGTTTCGCCTGTTTCTTTCTCGTTATTTCCATTAACCCTAATTTCGTAATGTCAATAACACTGCATAATGTAAAATCGGCAGATATGCATTGTCTCATATAACTGATAAGTTCATCATAAAACATTTGCTCCATATTGATAAAATCTACTACAATCGTTCCGGAAATATTTCTTATTTTTAACTGTCTTGCAATTTCTTTTGCTGCCTCTTTATTTATCTGGGTAATTGTTTTTTTTCTATCGGTATGCATATCTGCTTTACCTGTATTGACATCAATCACAGTCATTGCCTCAGTATGTTCAATAATCAGATATGCCCCAGATTTTAACCATACATGTTTACTTAACGCATTTTTTATATGTTTTTCTAATGAATATTTGTTTAACAGATTTATCTTAGAATCATCATTCCAGATAACCTGAATCTGCTCTTGCATCAACTGCTGATAAATATTCTCTACATCTGTTATAATTGTACCATTCAATTTATTTACAAATTCCCGGCATATCTCCAAAACATAATTTTTTAAATAAACAGCAGTTTTAGGTTTTGCATATGTCATTTTATTTTGATATTCACGATAACGTGAAACCAATTGTTCTGCCTGTCGTTTTAATTCCTCTATCGTGTATAATACTGAATTAGTTCTTAATATAAATCCGTATTCATCATTTGAGATATCCCGAAAAGATTTTTTTAATTCTTCACGAATATTTCTGTCCTTAATTTTTTTTGAAATGTTGACTCCGGTATCTCCCACAGTTAAAACTACCTGTTCAGATGACAGATTCAGTTTCCATGTGAGAAGATAGTCCTTTGTCTTCACTTTGTCACTCGTTACCTGTACTAGTATCTTATCTCCCTGCTTTATGGAAAAAGGCAAATTTGATAAAGAT
>CAOXUF010000140.1:0-1693 GCA_948560485.1 uncultured Eubacterium sp. | reverse complement strand
TCCTCATCGAACTCCACAAATGCGGCTTGAATATTTCTTACAACATCTTTTACATATCCACAATAAACATTACCTACCAGTGATTCAGATTGAAAATCATGTATTCTGCATAAGATATTATCCTCAAATTGAAAACCTAATATTTTATTTTTCACTTTTGATATGACTAAAATATTACTCAATGTCTCCTCCAATATCACTAAGCGAAATAAGTTCTCCATCCTGCAGACAGTACATATCGAGTCGTTCATACTGTACAAACTCTGGAAGAGTTATTCCTGCAAACTCTGATAATGCCTGCATTACTAAATCGGGTTTTAGATTCGCAGCACTTCCCTGTGCTACTTTCATAAATACTCCTTCATTCTCCTGCCGCAATTCATAAATCATTGGTTTAATATCTACAATTTTCTCACTGCGCTTTGTTTTTTTCAAAATATTAATGGAATCCTTCTTATAAAAACTCTCCACGATTTCTTTTGTAAGTCCTTTAAAATATACAAAATAATCTGCTCCTGCCACAATGGACATTGCATTTTTTGCTCCATCAGGCAATTGTTTATAACTTAGTATCTCTACACCTTCTACATTTTGCTGATTTAGTTTCTCCAGCATAACTTTACCGGACTCTGTGCTATGTACCTCGATATCAAAATATTCTCCTTTGCTTATGATTCCAACACTTAAAGGTGCAGCAAAAGACATTTTCTGATGTGGCGAAAATCCTTCTGAATAAGCAATATCCACACCTGCCCTGCGCATAACCTTTTGAAAATATCTTACCATATCAAGATGACCGATAAACTTCATCATCCCCTGTTTGGCAAACCTAATTCTTATCTTCAAAGCACACACCTCCTCCAAAACTAGCCGCACCACAACCAGAACACTGCATTCTGCAGTTTGGTGTTACCTTTTCATCCTTGGCATCATGCCATTCTCTCAATAAGAAGTCTTTGGTTACACCTGTATCAATAAAATCCCAAGGAAAAATCTCATCATCTTTTCTTTCTCTGGTTATATAAAAGTCTAAATCTACTCCCGTTTCCTCTATGGCTTCCTTCCAGATATTTTTATCATGACATTCAGACCACGAATCATAAATGCCGCCTTTTTCATAAACCCGTAAAATTATTTTTGATAACCTGCGGTCACCTCTGGCAAGAAGCCCTTCTAATACACTGATATCTGACTCATGCCAGTTATATTTAATACTTTTTCTGTTTAATAAAGTTTTTAATTTATCATTAACTCTGTGTGCCTTATCTAAAAACTGTTCTGCAGTACACATCGGCGCCCACTGAAATGGTGTGAATGGTTTTGGTACAAAAAATGATGTACTGGCTGTAATCTGGCATTTACCATGCCTTTCTTCTTTTGGCACTGTTTCATAATAGAGTTCGGCAATTTTTTCACACAAATCCATAATACCGTCTACATCTTCGTTTGTTTCCGTAGGCTGACCTAACATAAAATAAAGTTTTACCTTATTCCAGCCTCCCACAAATGCCTGTTTTGCACCATTTAATATATCTTCCTCTGTCAGGCCTTTATTAATTACGTTTCTCATCCGCTGAGTACCTGCCTCCGGTGCAAATGTAATCGAACTCTTCTTCACATCCTGCACTTTACTCATAACATCTAAGGAAAAAGCATCAATTCTCAGAGATGGAAGAGAAATATTAATATTTTT
>CAOXUF010000139.1 GCA_948560485.1 uncultured Eubacterium sp. | reverse complement strand
CGATCTAAATCTTAAGAAAATTCCATCATTCGTCTGTAGTACGAGAATCTCTCTCGTATATTGCAGCTCTGTATCCGGTACATCTTGTGCAATCATATCCATCTGCCCGAACTCCATCTGCTCAAAATCCAATAGTTCAAATTCGTCTGAACCGCCGGAAAGCATAACGGGCATCCCTATATCTTCCTGTACCACTTCCCGCTCGGACACTCTTGTAATCTTAACAGACACGACTTCGTCATCTTTTCCAAGTTTCGTCGCTGCTATCGTCTTTCTGTTCGTCTCAAACTCATTACCGTCGACTAACTTAATCATTCCATTTTTCGTTGTAAACAGTAACTTTTTATTTTTTATCATATCAAAAGATAGTAATGCAACAATACTCTCTCCCTGACTCGAATAATTTCCGAGATTGTCAATCGGTACTCCCTTTTCCCTGACTTTCTTTGTTGGAATTTTATGAACTTTGATCTGATGTACATTACCATTATCCGTAAAAATGCAGATACTGTCAGTATTCATACAGTTAAAGTAATACTTGTTATCCCTTGTAACAGACTCGATATTTCTGTCAAAGGCTGCCGGCTCTAAAAGCTTCGCATAACCAAACTTATCCTGAACAAAAACAACTTCCTGCTCTATAAAAGCATTCTCATCATAAACTGCTTCTTTTCCATCTTCTATCACAGTGCGCCGTTCTCTGTTATATTCCTTTTTAATATTCTGAAGGTCCTTCTTAATTGCACGTGTCATCGCACGTTTACTGTTTAAAATTTCCTCATAATCGGCAATCTGGTTTACTAACTCTTCATATTCTTTTTGAAGCGCCATGAGTTCCAGACCAATTAATTTTGCAAGTCTCAAATCAAGAATCGCCTGTGCCTGACGCTCTGTAAAGCAGAGATTGCCCGCCAAAATTTCTGACTCCGGATTCTTGAATTTTATTCCCTCTGTCTTACCTTTTACGAGACATTCTTTTACCTGCTTCTGACTCTGGCATCCTCTGATAATCTCAATAATCAAATCTATAATATTTGTTGCCTTAATCAGACCCTCTTTAATTTCTTTCTGCTCTAATGCCTTATTCAGCAATGTCGTATATTTGCGTGTGGCAAGTTCATACTGAAATTCCACATTATAAGAAATAATCTTTTTCAGTCCCATAACTTCCGGTCTGCCATCCGCAATTGCAAGCATATTGACTCCAAAAGTATCTTCTAACTTTGTCTTCTTATAGAGCATATTTTTGAGTTTCTCAACATCTGCTCCTTTTCGAAGTTCCAGCACAATTCGAATACCGTCTTTATTAGAAGCATTGGAAATGTCAACAATATCATTGGTCTTTTTTGTCTCTACCAAATCAATAATATCGGAAATACATTTACCAATTCCCGCTCCAATCATCGTGTATGGAATCTCTGTAATGACAAGTTTATCCTTTTCTCTGCCTTTTCCTTTTTCAAACTCCAGTTTTCCACGAAGTTTAATTTTTCCTACACCTGTCTCGTAAATATTTAACAGTTCTGACTTGTTTGCCACAATACCCCCTGTAGGAAAATCAGGTCCCGGCATAATCTGCATCAACTCTTCTGTCGTAATGCTGTTTTTTTCCATATATGCAATGACTGCATCCAGCACCTCTCCCAGATTATGTGTCGGAATACTGGTCGTCATACCAACTGCTATACCTTCTGCTCCATTCACCAAAAGATTTGGCACACGAACCGGAAGTACCTGTGGTTCTTTCTCTGTCTCGTCAAAATTTGGTATAAAATCTACAACATCTTTATTCAAATCTGCAAGGTATGCATCTTCGGTAAATTTCTGTAACCTCGCCTCCGTATAACGCATGGCTGCCGCTCCGTCTCCCTCGATAGAGCCAAAGTTTCCATGACCGTCAACCAATGCCATACCTTTCTTAAATTCCTGTTCCAGAACCACCAATGTCTCATAAATAGAACTGTCACCATGCGGATGATACTTACCCATCGTATCACCGACAATACGTGCTGACTTACGGTGTGGTTTATCATGAGATAATCCCAACTGGTCCATTGCATATAAAACACGTCTCTGCACCGGTTTCAACCCATCTCTTGCATCCGGAAGGGCTCTGGCACAGATAACGCTCATGGCGTAATCAATATAACTTTTCTGCATCACTTCAGAATATTCTGTTTTAATAATCTGCTCTGCCATTTTTACCTCCCTAGATATCTAAATCTGCATCTTTTGCATGTTTATAAATAAATTCACGTCTTGGTCCTACTTCACTGCCCATCAGCATGCTCGTCACATCGGACGCCAGTCTTGCATCTTCTATTTCCACCTGTTTTAATATTCTTCTCTTCGGATCCAATGTCGTCTCCCATAACTGTTCCGGATCCATTTCTCCAAGTCCTTTATAACGCTGCAATGTGAAACCATTGTGTGTCTTTCTATACTTCTCTAATGCCTTATCATCATATAAATACTCTCCTTCACCCCGTTTCGGTACGACCTTATAGAGCGGTGGTGTTGCAATATATACATGACCATGTGTAATTAATTCCGGCATAAATCTGTAAAAGAATGTGAGAAGCAGTGTGTCAATATGGGAACCGTCCACATCCGCATCCGTCATAATAATAATTTTGTGGAATTTTAACTTCTCAATATCAAAATCATTTCCGTATCCTTCGGAAAATCCACAGCCAAATGCATTAATCATTGTTTTTATCTCTGCATTGGCTAATACCTTATCCATAGAAGCCTTTTCCACATTTAATATCTTTCCTCGTATCGGCATGATTGCCTGTGTCTTTCTATCTCTGGCAGTCTTTGCAGAACCTCCCGCAGAATCTCCCTCCACAATAAAGATTTCACAATCCTCTGCCTTTCTGCTTTCACAGTTTGCAAGTTTTCCGTTACTGTCAATCGAGAACTTACTCTTTGAAAGCATATTTGTCTTCGCTTTTTCTTCAGACTTTCGAATCTTTGCCGACTTTTCTGCACAACTGATAACATTCTTAAGTGTTTCTAAGTTTTTATCAAAGTACAGTGTCAACTGCTCCCCTGCAATGTTCTTTGTCACTTTCTCTGCATCAGGGTTGTCCAGCTTTGTCTTCGTCTGCCCTTCAAATCGTGGGTCCGGATGTTTACAGGCTACCACTGCCACCAGACCGTTTCTTACATCTGCTCCGGTAAAGTTCGCATCTTTTTCCTTTAAAGTACCAAGCTCTCTTGCATACTGATTTATGGTCTGTGTCAATATCGACTTAAATCCTGTAATATGCGTACCGCCTTCCTGCGTATAAATGTTATTACAGAAACCTGAAATATTCTCCGTAAACTCATTGATATACTGGAATGCCACCTCTATTTCGATACCATCAATGTCATTCTTAAAATAAACAATGTCTGTTACCTTTTCTTTATCCTTATTCATGTCAGCAATAAAAGCTTTGATACCATCCGGTTCATGAAATGTAACCGTCTCTTCTTCTCCGACACGCTTATTTTCAAATATAATTGACAGCTCCGGGTTCAGATAAGCCGTCTCATGAAGTCTGCTCTTAATGGACTCTGCCTTGAAATATATTTTTTCAAATATCTCTCCATCCGGGAAAAAGTTTACTGTCGTACCTGTATCATTCTTTCTGCATGTACCTGTTTCTTTTAAGTCATAACAGATTTTTCCCTGTTCATATCTCTGATTATATACTTTTCCATCACGCTTTACATTGACTTCCAGCCACAATGATAATGCATTTACTACAGAGGAACCAACACCATGCAGTCCACCAGAGATTTTATAATTTCCGTCTCCAAATTTTCCTCCGGCATGCAAAGTCGTAAATACAACCTCAACCGCCGGTCGTCCGGTCTGCTCATTGATGTCTACCGGAATACCTCTTCCGTTATCTTTAATCGTTGCTGAACCATCTTTCTCCAATGTTACTGTAATTTCTGAACACTGTCCTGCCAGATGTTCATCTACAGAATTATCCACAATTTCGTATATGAGATGATTGAGTCCTTTTGTCCCCACACTTCCAATATACATTCCCGGGCGTTTCCTGACCGGTTCCAGTCCTTCTAGTACGGAAATACTATTTCCATCATAATTATTTGCCATTTCTAACCTCACTTGATATAACCTATTATAATTATAACTTGTTTACATTTTGTATCTTTTCTCAAATATACTCTTATTTTATTTAACCTTTTTTCACTTGAAAGAAACCATTCCCGAAATGTTTTCTCATCAAATAATCTTTTCCTTCAAAATGTGCAAAGTCATTCAATCTCTCGATATGAAATGTTTCCATTTTTTCATCATACATGATATGGGTAATACTGCAGTTTTCAATCTGTCTTCCAAAAGTAAGCCACTTCGCATAATCTGCACCCACCAGTCCTGTGAGCAATGCCCTGAGAACTCCACCATGGGTTACCACACACACATTTTCATAAGGCTGCTTTGTCAAATCTTTTAACGCAGCAAATGCACGATGAAATACCATCTGGCAGTTTTCCCCACCATCAGGATAAGGGATATCCTCTGTCATAGTCGCTCTCTTTGCCAGAAAATCACCATACTTTTGCTTCATTTCCTCATCGGACAGTCCTGTCATTCCTCCAAAGTCTGCCTCCTGCCATCTTTCATCTATCACTCTTGGCTTATCCAGATATTGATTGATAATATCTGCTGTCTCTTTCGCACGCAGTAATTGACTGGAATAAACTGCTTCGATTTCATAATTTCTCAATCTCTCTCCTGCCAGTTCTGCCTGCTCTCTTCCCTCTTTTGAAAGTTCCACATCTACATTACAAAGCCTGCTGTTTTGTCTGCCATGCCGTATTAAATAAATATTCATCTGCAACCTCTATTCAATATACATAATCATTCCAGGCCCCAGTTTTTCTGTTGGTCTGGCTATAAACCCATACTTCTTGTAAAACTCTTCCCGTCCGACTGCACACATCAGGTCAAGCATAATCTCTGTATCCGGCAGTTTCAATTTCTTTACGTAGTCAATCAGATATTCCATAATCTGTTGTCCCACACCGCTTCTCTGGTAATCCGGAATGACAATCAAGTCCTGAATATAGCAGATGACTGCACCATCACCTACAATTCTGCCCATCCCTACAGGTTGTCCATCATCAAAAGCAACAACGGTAAACAGACTTCCCTGTATAGCTTTCTCTGCCTGCTCTCTCGTAAGTGTTTTCCAGTTAACAGTCTTACGTAACTTCAAATATGTATCTATGTCTAATTGATTCTCTTCTAAAAGCATATCTTCTCATTTCCACTGATGTAAATTAATAATATTTGTCAGAGCAAAATGCGCCCACTCTAACTAATATAGTATACAATATATTGGGCTCTTCTTCAAGATTTATCACAAAAACTTGTGTTTTTTATTTGTATTTTATTTAAATAAATAAGAAATTTTTAACAACTATTTATTTTACTTCTTTGGAAATAATAAAAGTGGGAGTTTTGATATGAAGCAGAGATTTGAATTAATTTATCGAATTACATTTATAATAATTTGTGCCACAGGAATTTTTATTCATTTGGACTTAAACGACAGAAATATAAATGCCCATGAGTTTAGTTTCTTTACTTTATGGAGCAATATTTTTTGTCTGATTTTTATGATTATTTTATTAATCAAACATTTTCTAGGAAAAGATACCCGTTCTAGGCTATTAACATATTTTAAAGGAATGGCATTATCTTCGATTGTCTGTACATTTTTAGTTTATCATTTTTCAGAAAATAAAATTATTTTATCCTATGATACGATAACATCATTAGGGCTGCCTTTAGAAAGTATACTTGCACATTATGTTGTTCCTTTCATGTTTATACTAGACTGGATAATATTCCAGCCGAAAGGATTATTTGAATGGAAACAGATAATTACATGGCTGGCGTTTCCTTTGGTTTATATTATTTGTTTCTTTACCAGATGTCATTGTAACAGACCGGAAGAATTTATTGATGTTCCAAAATATCCATACTTTTTCTTGGATTATGATTGCCTTGGTATCGGCAAATGCTGTTTGTATATTGCCTTTTTAATGATAGTTTTTCTAATTGTTAATCTGGTAATTA
>CAOXUF010000138.1 GCA_948560485.1 uncultured Eubacterium sp. | reverse complement strand
CAATTACATTTGATACAATGATGGGATTTGCAGGTTCAGAAGAACAGATTAATGCAAAATTAGATACATTTACAAAACAGGGATATATTGCTGATAAGTTTGTGGAAGCTGAAGAACTGGCTGACAGTTTTACATCAGATGTTAAGACACATACGGCAGCAGGTAAGTTTGATCAGTACATTGAACAATGGTATCTTGATAACTTCCTTCGTGGTGGTTACCCATACGTTTTAAATAAAGACGGAAACAAGTCTATTATTCACTTATTTAGCAGAAAGCACGGAGATCCGGAGAGAGATTACAATTTCTTTTCTATTGCCGCTGAATATTATTCACAGGGTAACGGAAACTTCCGTGATGTTTCACAGAATAGAAGAAATGACGTATTCTTCAATAAAGACGTTGGAGAATTTAATGTAAAGACATTCTTTAGTTTAGTACAGGCAGATGGTTATAACCCATTGGAAGTAAGACCAAGTTTATTCAACGTAACACCGGGAAAAGAAGCAGATGTTCAGGCTTATGTAAAAGAAAACATTAACGGCGATGCTTCTGCGATTGAAAAAATTGTAGCGGGTAAGTTCACACCAGGTCAGATTTCAAATACAATTGCAAAACTTGGGTTGGATGTTAAGATTGATGACGGTGATTTCATTGCTGAAATCTTAAATAACTGCGACCAGAATATTGAAGCAGGATTTGGTGAAGGTTATTGGAGTGATCACTGGGATTACAACATGGACTTAGTAGATAATTACTTAAGCGTTTACCCGGATAAATTAAATGAATTATTGTTTGAAGATAAAACATACAAGTTTTATGACAGTGTAGCTTTCGTTGTGCCAAGAGATGAGAAATACGTTATCAATAAAAAGGGTGATGTACGTCAGTACGGCATGGAAGTAGAAGATGCTGATAAACTTGCACGTCCGGGATTTAATAAGTGGGCAACCAACTGGTTAAAGACCAAGGACGAAAATATTTACCATACAACATTGGCAGTTAAGATGGTAATTCTTGCTCTTAGCAAGTTCGCACAGCTTGACGTTGATGGTATTGGTGTAGAGATGGAAGGTGGAAAACCGGGATGGAATGACGCCATGAATGGACTTCCGGGATTGTTTGGTTCAGGTACACCGGAAACATTTGAATTAAAGAGATTAGTAAGCTTTATTACAGAAAATTTTGCAGGTGATGGTGAAGTTGTAATGCCAGCAGAAATCGCACAGTACATGGATGATGTAAAGGCTGCACTTGATGAGTATAATGCCGGCACATTGAGCGATTTTGCATACTGGGATAAGGTTGCTGCAATTAGAGAAAACTACAGAGAGAGCGTAAAACTTTACTTTAGTGGAGAAGAAGCAACAGTTTCTAAAGCTCATATTGCAGAAGTATTCAATGCATTTGCAGATAAGATTGAAAAAGGTATTGAAAAAGCAATCGAAATGGGTAATGGACTGGTTCCTACATATATTACTCATGAAGCTGTTGATTTTGAACCTGTGGTAGATGCAAATGGTGAGGCTGTTATCAGTCATTACGGACTGCCAAAGGTAAAAGTTAAGGAATTTAAAGCAGTTCCGTTGCCATATTTCTTAGAAGGACCAGCTCGTATGATGGGTTATGTCGATACAGATACAGCAAGAGAGATGTACAATAAAGTTAAGGAAACAGGTCTTTATGACCAGAAACTGGCAATGTACAAGACTTCAGCTTCTATCGAAGAGTGCTCTATGGAAAATGGACGTTGTCGTGCATTTACACCAGGCTGGCAGGAAAGAGAAAATGTATTCCTTCACATGGAATATAAATACATTCTTGCTATGATTAAAGCAGGACTTTATGATGAGTATTATGAAACAATTACAAGAGCGTTGATTCCATTCTTAGATCCAAATATGTATGGAAGAAGTACTCTTGAAAATTCATCATTCCTTGCATCAAGTGCAAATCCTAATGAAGATATTCACGGAAGAGGTTTTGTTGCAAGACTTTCAGGTTCTACAACAGAGATGATTTCTATGTGGATTGAAATGATGATGGGTGGCAAGGTATTTACATATGAAGACGGTAAGTTAGTATTAAACTTTGATCCGAAGATTGCTAACTGGCTCTTTGATGAAGGAAAAGTTACATTCAGACTTCTTTCCACATGTGATGTTACATATGTAAACAATACAGGAAAGAATACTTATGGCGAAGATGCTGCTAAGGTTTCAAAAGTTGAAATAAACGGCGAAACTGTAGCAACAGAAGGAAAGATTGTTGGAGAAATGGCAGAAGCTGTTCGTGACGGTAAGGTTTCAGCTATAACAGTTTATTTCTGCTAGTAATGAATTTGGCTTTGAATAGAAAATGCTAAGGGATAGCCCTGGTATGCTGATGCGTACCGGGGCTTATTACATATAAATATATATTATTGAAAAAAGATTGTATATAAATTAATATTATAAAGTGAAGTAAATGGTTGTAATGAAACAATTTTATGGTATGATAAAATGAAAAGGCACATGTTAAGGGAGAAAATGTTGAAACAAACTTTCAACATTAAGTTTGTGCTTCAGATGGAAGTACAAAAACTTCCGTATAAAGCATTAGGAGGCAAATAATGAGCGATTTAAAATATTTGGATAAGAAGGGGACATTTACATTGGATAATCCCGATTTGACGAGTTACATGTATTTTCCATTAGCCAATGAAGCCGGAATGATGAGTGCGATTACTCCGGATTTGGGTGGAGATATCAAATTAGACCAGAATACATTTCTTTTAGAGCCGGTAAGCAGTGAAAATCTACATAATAATAAATCTACAAGAAATTTTTGGGTATATGTAGAGGGAAAAGGTGCCTGGTCAGCAACAGGACGCTCCAGTAAGCAGCAGGCAAAACTTTTTGATGAGGACAAGGAAAAAGTAAAGTTAACTGCCGGAATCATGTGGCATCAGGTGGAAAGGGAATCTGATGAAATGGGACTGAGAGCAGTTATGACTAGTTTTGTTCCGAATACGGAAGAGAAAGTAGAGCTTACAAAGTTTGAGATTACGAACACATCAGACAAGCCACAGACAATTACACCGACGGTAGCAGTACCGATGTATGCCCGCTCTGCATCAAATATCAGAGATCATAGGCATGTAACGTCACTTCTCCATAGAACATTTACAGTGAAGAATGGCATTATGATTTATCCAACATTAACATTTGATGAGAGAGGTCATAATAAGAACACTGTATTTTATGGTGCATTGGCAAAAGAGGATGTGAATGGAGAGATGGTTTCTCCGATCAGCTTCTGTCCTTTGACAGAGGAGTTTATCGGAAAGGGCGGAAATTTTGAGAATCCATATTATGTGGTGAAAAATGAACCGTTGCCTTACAAGGCAGGAGAGCAGGTTGACGGATACGAGGCCGTTGCGGCAATTAGATTTCAGGATGTCACATTGCAGCCGAAAGAGAGAAGAACATATCTTATGGCGCTTGGATATGGCGAATCAGAAGCAGAAATTACTGAAATCAGTAAAAAGTATTTAATTACAAAGCATTTTGATAAATATTTAGAAGAGACAAAGGAATTTTGGCAGGAGAAGATTAATGTAAGTTACAACTCTGCAGATACAGATTTTGATAACTGGATGCATTGGGTGAATTTCCAGCCGATGTTAAGAAGAATTTACGGATGTTCCTTCCTTCCACATCATGATTATGGAAAAGGTGGAAGAGGCTGGAGAGATCTTTGGCAGGATTGTCTTGCACTTCTGATTATGGAACCGGAACAGGTTCGCCAGATGTTGATTGACAATTTTGGCGGTGTGAGATTTGACGGAACAAATGCTACCATTATCGGCGCAAAACAGGGAGAATTTATTGCTGACAGAAATAATATTGTAAGAGTCTGGATGGACCACGGAGCTTGGCCGTATCTTACAACAAGTCTTTATATACAGCAGACAGGTGATATTGAGTTCCTGTGTGAGGAGAATACATATTTTAAAGATGCGCAGATTCACAGGGGTGAAGAGAGAGATGACAGATGGAATGATTCCCGTGGAAATAAGCAGATGACGATGGATGCTGAACCATATAGAGGAACTGTTTTGGAACATTTATTAATCCAGCACCTGACATCATTCTTTGATGTTGGAGAGCACAATCATATTAAACTTCGCGGTGCTGACTGGAATGATGGTCTGGATATGGCTGATGAGCGTGGAGAAAGTGTTGCTTTTACTGCACTTTATGCCGGCAATTTAAAGAATCTTGCAAAAGATATCAGGGCATATTCTGAAAAGACAGGAAAAGACAGTGTGTCGATAGCAAAAGAATTGCTGATATTAATTCATGCAGACAAAGAGATATACGATCACATTGGAGAGAAGAATGCTGTTCTCAGTGAATATTGTGAGGCAGTGCACCATATTATCACAGGAGAGAAGACAGAAATAAAATGCAGTGAACTTTGTGAAGTATTGGAAACTATGGCAGACTGGACAGCAAATCATATCAGAGAAACTGAGTGGACCAGTGATAAAGAAGGAAATGCATGGTTTAACGGTTATTATGATAACAGTGGAAAAGCGGTAGAAGGAGACTTTGAAAGCGGTGTCCGTATGATGCTGACAGGACAGGTTTTTTCCATTATGTCAAAAGTTGCAACGAAAGAACAGGTTGAAGAAATTGCAAAGACAGCAGATAAATATCTTTACGATAAGGAAATTGGTGGTTATCGTTTAAATACAGATTTCAAGGAAGTAAAAACAGACCTTGGAAGATTATTTGGTTTTGCTTTTGGACACAAAGAAAACGGTGCAGTATTTTCTCACATGGCTGTTATGTATGCAAATGCGTTATACAGCAGAGGATTTGCAAAAGAAGGATATAAGGTTGTTAATACATTGTATAAACATTGTAACGATTATCAGGCAAGTGGAATTTATCCAGGTGTTCCTGAATATGTTAATCAGAGAGGACAGGGAATGTACCATTATCTGACTGGTGCTGCCAGCTGGCTACTGCTTACAGTTCTCAATGAAATGTATGGTATTAAGGGAGAGTTAGGAGCATTAAAATTGCAGCCGAAACTTCTTGCAAAACAGTTTGCAAATGGTATGGCAAGTGCTACATGCATGTTCAGAGGTGTTAATATCACTGTTACATATCAGAATCCATTTGGATTAGAAGTAGATGATTATAGAGTCAAAGAGATTTACATTGATGGAAAATTGTATGGACAGGTAGATACCATTACAAAAGAAGATGTAGATAAATTAGGTGACAAGAGCCAGATTACAGCAATACTGGGATAAATAATAGTGAAAAAAGTGAAGCGGAGGTACATAGGTATGTTTGAATGGGGTAGAGCGATTTGCTATTCAGGATATAGAGAAGGACAGAGTCCGAAGACATGTACATATCCTACATATGAACAGATTGTGGAAGACTTAAAAATTCTTGATAATTTGGGATTTAAATATATCAGAATGTATGATCCTGTAAGTTATGCAGAAATGACCTGTCAGGTGATAAGAGATTTGGGGCTTGATATGAAAATGATGCTCGGACCGGATTTGATATCAGAAGTGAACAATCCGGGCTGTCCGTGGATGCAGACAAACTTTTCAGAAGAAGAATTGGCACAGAGGGCAGAACGTAACGATGGAAATATTGAAAAATTGATTCAGATTGCCAATGAATATTCTGATGTAATTAATATTGTTTCCGTAGGAAATGAGAATACACCTCAATGGGGGGCAAATAATGTTCCGGTAGAGAGGCTGATTCGATTTGCAGACAGATTAAAAGAAGGCACAAATAAACCTGTTACATTTAACGAAGGCGCATTTGAGTGGGTGCATTTGGGAGAACTGGCAGAACACCTCGATATTATCAGTCTGCATTCTTATCCGCTATGGTATGGCAACACTATTGACGAAGGCTTGGAAATCAATAAAGAGTGGTATGCAAAAATAAAGGAAATGTACCCTGATAAATTTATTCTTTTTTCGGAAGTAGGATGGGCTACTGATTGCGCTGATTTCAAACAGATGAGAGAAGGTGAAGCTAACGAAGAGAATCAGAAAAGGTATTTTGACGAGTTTTGGGAGTGGGCA
>CAOXUF010000137.1 GCA_948560485.1 uncultured Eubacterium sp. | reverse complement strand
AATCATTAATAATCTATTATTTTCTTATAAATTAACGGATAATAAATTGTTATCCCTTATTTATCTACTGCTTACTGTTTAAAAAATTATCAACTATCCTTATCAGTCTATTTCAAATTTCTAAATCTGGACGGAATTACACCGCCTGTTCGGTCATAGGAAACCACATTTGATGCAACTTGATTCTGCTTCTGGTATTCTGCTTGTATTATCTCCATTTGTAAAGCCTGCTTTGCACCGCTTACGCGGCAAGGGTTTAACAAACGACCAATACAAGATTATATCCTCTAAGCAGCATTAAGCCAGTTTTAGGTATCTGGAATACCGTATCCAAATTTGCTGGAATTAAGTTTTCTTTAGATGAGAATACTCAACGTATAAAAAAGAAAGAAAAATTTAACATAGATGCTTGTATTTCTGTGGTTATAGAATTTTTTTACAAGTGTCAAAAGTGCCTCTGTCGAAATATGTCGAATTATTTCAAAATTTGGGGTAGATATTTGGAAGGTTTTGTCGTAAAATAGTAAAGGATAATCAAGAGTTATCAGTTAGATTTGATTACAAAGGAGTAAAAACAACAAATAATTTAGGGTTATACAAAATTATTAACATTATTGTTATTTTTATAAAATAATTATACTGTATTACACTTTTTATGTGTAGGAGAAAATATTCATGTACGATAAGAATAAGCGTTTGGACTGGTCAAAATATACATGGGAAGAGTTTGAAGATATTTGTTATGTATATGCTTATGAAAAATATGATTCTGACGTGTGCAAAGTGTCTATCACGGATAAGCGTAAAGATGGTGGACGGGATATAGTTATCACAGATTTGATAAAAAATAAATATACATGGGGTGAATGTAAGCATCGTAGCCGTTCAATCAATTTAGATGATATAGGTAAAAATGTTGTTTTGGCGATAACAAATCAACTTAAAAAGATAATTTTCTTTAGTACTTCTGATGTGACTCCAAATACGAAACATGAGATATTATGTGCTGCAAGGATTCATGGATTTGAAGTGCAATTTTTGGATGGAATAGATTTAGACTGTGAAATTGCTGGAAATCAAGGATTATTATCTAAATATTTTAAGGAATCATTTGAATTATTTCATCCAAATAAAGATATTATCGTTGCAAGTGTGTGTGTTGATGAGTTTTCAAATGCATATAATGATACTTTCAATAAAGATTCCAGATATTATAAATTAAAAAATGGATTGGATTTTTATATTCATATTTTTTTCAAAAACTATTATTCCGTAGATGTTGGAGCGATAAAAATTAATATCAAAGAGCAGGAGGACTGCCATTTTTATCAAAAAAAAGCTTCTATTGATAAACTTGGCGCATTTTGTGATACAATAATTACTGTACATGGAATTATCCTTAATTTACAGAAAGTTGTTTCCCTTCCGCAAATAGCTGTTTCTTTTCAAGTTGAACAACGCACAGAAAATTTTTCTATAAATCTGAGTGAAATTGATGGTCGTGGAATTTGGAAAGTACCTATGTGTGGTTCTCGTAACTTAGAGTATTTGGCTTCTATAAATTCATTGCGCGAACAAGTTATTTGTGGATATATGCGAATTATATATTTACGCGGTGTTTCAGGTAGTGGGAAAACTAGAATGTTGGAAGAAATATCATCTCTTATGATTCAAAAGAATTTTATGCCAATCTATATTGATGCGATGAAGTTTAAACAAAATTATTTTCTCAGGGAATTAATTCGTCAGTTATTATGTATTCCACATTTAAATTCAAAGAATACATTCGAAGAATGTGATTTTAAAGTATTGTTGGAAAAATATCATATTACTTTTCCAGATGTTGCAATGATTTATAAGTTTATGTGGGAAGAAAAACGTATATCAGTTGCAAAATTAGGAGATTTTATTTATCAATGTATAATAGAAATGCCTACGACATCTAAACTTTATATACAAATTGATAATATACAGAATCTAGACAAAGGCACACAAGGGTATCTACTCTTTTTATTAGATAAATTATCAAAAGTAAAATGTTGTGTTTGTTTTGCATTTGCTTTGAATACAAGCTACACTAAAAAATCTACTAATGGTTCATTAATTCAGTATCTGGAAAATCAAAGACTTCATGAAGAAGATACAATAATGATAACATATACAATGGGAAAGCTGGACAAACCCAGTAAATGTGAAATAGTCAAAAAGAGTCTTCGTATGTCATCTGCTTATAAAAAAGAGATTGCTGAGATTGCTGAAAAATCTGGTGCTTTACCTTTGGATATCCTATTGTTCTGCAAAATGTTGTCTAATAGTGGATGTTTTTCATGGAACGGCATACATCGGGAAATTATTGATTCAGAAAAATTTTCCGAACATCTTTCTCAGTTACCAGAAGCAGTTTCATCAATAATTCAAGTGAGGCTTGACACTATCTATAAAATGCACTCAAATAAGAGTATTTTGAAGCTGTTTCAATTAATCCTGTTTTTTATTAACAGGTTACCTTTTGCGTTAATAGAGCATTTTAAAATTGATAGAAACATTATTGTAAAACTCAAAGAGGAACTCGTGATTGTTGAAAATTCTGATTCAACATTGTCTTTTTTTCACGACAACTATTATCGCTATTTTTTAAAAAAAGGTACTATTTATAGTTTTAATAATGAGGATACATCATTGCTTCTTGAATATGCGAAAAAATATGTGTTTGAGTTAGGACCAGCTATGGAGATTCTTCAGGTCAAATGTCTATATTTATTAGATTCATTAGATTCAAAGGATGAGTTTCATACGCTTTCAAAAAAATTATTATGTAAATTGAAGGAGAACGGATTTTATCAGGAGATTATTGATTTGACAACATTTTATTTGAATAAAGTACACTCACCAGAATATAAAAATCAACGTTTGCTTTGTACAATTGAAAAGGCAAATGCACAGATTGAAGCGGTTTCATTTGAACAGGGAATTAAGACATTAAGCGATTTAGCAGCAATAATTAAAGCAAAGAGCTATATGTACGATAACAGTTTGGTTGGAAAATTTTATCATCAATATGTAAATTCATATACTCATTCAGGGAAATATCACATGGCTTTAAATGTATTACATGATTTTAAAGCAGTAGAAGGTCTAAACTCTAAACAGAAGTTTCTAATAGAGGATAGATCCTGTCTTTGTCAGTATGCTTTAGGAAATGTAGATAAAGCAGAAAAACATATAAAGAAAGCACTAAAAATTGCTCAAAAAATGGGCGATGATTTTTGGATCAGTACTGCTTATTCTGACAGAGCTTTTAATTATCTTACCAATACGAATGATATTTCCAAAGTGAAACGTTACTTTAGAAAGGCTATAAAATTATACAACAAAGAAAATGATAAAAGCATATATAGAAGTATTGAAATAGATATACAATCAGCAATAGTAGCATTGCTTGAAAATAAATATAACAAGGCCAATTTATCTGTTAACAAGGCCATTTTGCAGGCAACAGAGCATACATATACATACCTTTTGATTCCAGCACAAAATGTAAAGGCCTTTGTTTTGTTGAAACAAAGAAAACCTGATGATGCTATTTCAATTTTGGAAGAGGCTCGTTTAAATAGTGAAATATTTGGCAGCATGAAATATATGATCACAATATGGAATTCATTAGGTCTTACTTACAATGCACAAGGAAACCATGAAGAAAGTCATAAATGCTTTTCTAATGGTGAGAAAACTTTAAGAGCATATGGTGATCCAAAAGATTGCACAGTCAGGTTTTCTCCACTTATTGTAAACTGGATAGTGTCATCAGTAAAAAATAATCCTGATAATATTCAAAGTAGTAAGGACTATTATCAATATTATGATTCTGCCCGAATCAATTCAATATTAGGAAATTATATTGAAAATGTTGAGGGAATTAATTCTACAAACTTAGCTGAATTTTTTCCACTAATACATGAAGGTTATGCTATGATGTATTAGTTGGATACTTCCTGAAAAAGGGTATCTGTGCTAACCACATTTCCATTTCGGTCAATAAGTAAGTCGCCTCGTCCGTTACGATGAAAAAACCAATGTCTGTTTTGAGTCAATAAATTAAAATTGTCACAAAAGTAAATAAATGGAATGGAGTTAGCACAAATATCCCATGGAAGTATATCTTCTAATAAAATAGGCAGAGCAAGATTTTTAAAGTTATATTCAGAAACTAGTTTACATTTGTAAACCTTAGTTATACAGTTTATATATTTTTTCAAATATAAACTTTTGGAAAAATTCAAAAAAATGTATTCAGGAGCATATTCTACCTTATTTAAGGATAATAAATTGCAAAACATCTCTCTTCCGTCTATTAACATTTCCTTTCCCCAACGGGCAAAGAAAAGAGCACGAGTGTCTTCTTCTCCCATAATACGAATTTGTCCAGCAATTTTTCCACGATGATATACAATAGAATTAGTTGTAACGTAATTATTATATCCCAGTTGGCTTATTTTCATTGAAAAATCAAGATCACAATAACCATTATAAAATGCGGAATCCATTCCGCTGACTTGCGTATAAATATTTTTTTCAACCATTAGGCAGCCACTGGTTAAGAGCGGGGATTCTGTAATCGTATTTTTTAATGAAGCAGGAAGGTAACCATCTCGAAATGGTTTTAATACCTCAACACCGATTAATGACAATCCCCAATGAACCACCGTTCCATTATTAAGATTTAAAATTGTTGCAGATACACAACCAACATTTGTATAATTGGCATAAACACTTTCTAAGCCTTCTAACCAATTTTCTGTAACAAAGATATCTGAGTCCATTAGTATGATTTTGTCGGCACGGGCGAGTTGTACCGCACGATTACAAGCAACAGAATATCCCCCATTTTCTTTCGTATTTATGATACGGATACGAGATAACGGATCTATTTTTTCAAAAGAAGTAATGTCTTCTTTCGGATTATCACAAGAAACAATGATTTCAATATCCATACGCTTTTTTAATGTTTCACATAAAAGTTTTAAGGCGGTTTGAACAATATTTTTACCTTGATAGTATGTAATGATAATTGTATATTTCATAATATTTATCTCCTTTATCCTTCTATTCCACAACGGATAATCAATATAATGTTGACTCGCTTTACCTGTTATAATTAGAATGTCACTTTTCGCTTCTTCTTTGCTAATAGTACTGTGAATACAAAAAGGCAAATTTAATTTTTTACGTAAAGTATTTTTTATGGTATACATATGTTTCTCTACTCTTGCTATTCCCCAATGAGTAGAAGTTGTGATATAAGTTGCGTGTTTGAGACGAACAATTATTATAATAAAATCTTCAAAATTATTATTCTTACATTTTTCTTGAGATTCATGAAAAGAAATGTTGTATAGTTTCTGCTGAATAGCTATAGCATAGCTTTTGTTACATGTAAAATGAATTACATCAATGATTTCTAATGTAGATGTTATTGTTTCTATAATATATTCAAGGAATGGTATGGCTTGATGCCAGACTATAAACATATGAATCTCATAAATCATTTTTATCATCCTAAGTTTTAAAGTATAATTCTAAATTATTCGTTGTCTTTATTTATTTGTAATCAAATCTAATGGACAACTTCGGATTATCCACACTATTTTTATCCTGCATAAGTGATGGATAACTCTTGATTATCCATCACTTATTAGTTTTTCATTATGAAGGTATCAATTTGAAATTCTTAATGGTTTTCATCTACAAACTAAATACTATTACAACCTTGTAAGTTTACTCTAAATCTGCTAAAATGATAACCAAATTGAAGATTTGAAAACCTTTATATAGAAAATTTCTGTTTATATAAAAGTGAAGAAAAAAAAGAAGAAAAACTTGAATTTGAGAGGAGAGATTACTATGAAAAAACTTTTAATGATTTTTGGTCTTATCTTAGGACTTGCAACTATTACAAATGCAAATACTGCAGAAGCAAAGGTTTTAACGAAAAAGGAAGCTGCAAAGAAAATTGCTATCAGCGCTAAGAAAGCATACAAAACAAAGAAAAATGTTACAGTTACATTCCAAACACCAGTTTACAACTTTTATAAATGAAATCCTTGTTGCACAATCAGTTGTTT
>CAOXUF010000136.1 GCA_948560485.1 uncultured Eubacterium sp. | reverse complement strand
AAAACATCTTATCTT
Organism: uncultured Eubacterium sp.; assembly: GCA_948560485.1. The sequence goes on along the minus strand of CAOXUF010000136.1, from coordinate 6,140 downwards.
CCAGTATACATTTTTTTCTTAAGAATTCTACCCATTGTCAGTAAAAATGCATTTTTGGCTGTCAAAAATTTCTTTCTACACGAATTAAACCGAAAATGCTTACAATTACCTGTCATTGTTTTTGCACTAGGTAAAGTAAAATCCCTCCATATCCATTCAAAAGTCCTGGATTCTCCTTTTCCTGCGGTAACAGCTGAACCTTCTCCCATGCCAGATAACTATTAAATACCCCCTCTTTATCCCCCAGAACCTCTGATGCCTTTTCTAATATCCAAAGATTCCCACATGTCCCGTGGCACAAACACCAACTATCCCTTCTCCAATACTCCTTTAATTTTTTATAAGCCCTGCACACATCTTTTCCAAGGCGCTTCTTCCATTTCTGATCTTTTACATATTTATAGCACTTCATCCTTGAATACAAGATTCCCGGAGCCCCATGACACCATGCCATGGCTCCTATATCATCTATATTTTGTTTTTCCGTCCGTACATCCATCCAGTTGTTTATCTCCGGATTATATAATGATTCTTCATATGCCCAGATCTTCTCCGCCAATTGTTCATATTTGCCTTTCGATGTCAGATACCACAAGTGTAGAAACGCCATCAATATCCCACCATTTCCGTGTGCTGCTCCTGCCATGGACGGAATTTCTTCTGTCATCCAGCCAATTCCCCGTTCTTGTTTTTCTGCTGACTTCTCCAGCATATCTGCTGCCCTCTTTGCCATCTCAAGATAAGTTTTATCCGGAATTATCTCATATAACAATAACAATGCCTGAATTGCCCCTGCATTTCCATTAAGCAAATCGTACTTTCCATCTCCCTCAATTAATTGCTCAATGATTCTAACGTGTCTTTTCGCATAATCCAGGTATTCCTCTCCCGCCCCCTCCTGATACAGTAACAAATATGTATATATGACAGAACCTTCCCCTTCAAATATTCCTGTATTCTGGGTTTGAAGATGCTCTAGTGACTCTAGCCCTGAATCTGTATATTGGAACAGACGTTTTTTCAGATTTTCATAAATATCAACAATCTCCGTTCTCCTATCTGTCCTCCTCAGGCTGTACATTAATAACAGCATTCCCGCCAAGCCGTCATACAGATACATATTCATCGGACAAATCGACCAGTTCTTACGGCTTCCGTTAGAAAATTGCACCGTATACCAACTCACTTCATTATGCTCACAGTTCCATACTGCATTTCGCAGTACACGTTCCGTCAATAACTCAATGTTCTTCTTCAATCGTAATGCCTTTACAGCCTTATCTATTTTCAAAATATTGTATTCCTTTGAACGGTATACCCCGTTCATAAACCGTTCGCTTCTATCGGTCGTCATTTCCAATGCAAGTTCTATATATCTGCATTGCCTTTCCATATCTTCTTCACGCAATTCTTCTAATTTTTGATATAGCAAATCCATCGGTCTGCACGCAAAGTAATTTTTGATTCTCCCACCCTGGCTATCTGCCAGATCCTTCGCATCCATATTATAGTAAAAATAAGGAATATCACCTCGTGATAATGCCTTAACTTCCCTATCCACGATTTCTTTCTCGTCTTGCTTCCGCCCCTTTTGCATAGAATAGAGAAAATGCTCCCGTTCTGCGTGATTTCTCAGCAACTTCGGATGATAGGAAGCCGACAGAACCATACCGTAACGTTGTGTATCTGCCACCAGATACCGGCACTTCAAGCCTTTCAACCTCCCTAATAATATACGAAATTCCTCTTTTTTCTTCACAACCGCAAGATACGCTGCCCGAAATCCTTTTTGCAGATTCTCCATATACAATAAAGGGGCTCTAAACTCTCCCTTTATCGTTGCAAGATTCTGGTTCTTCATTGATTCCAGATGCTGGTATGCAATCCTCATATCAGAAGTTCCCCCGTGAATGATTACCGGAACCTTAAAGGGATATTGCTGTCCTTCTGCGCCGCTTATTACACTGCTGTTAACACCCTTTCCTTCCTGATTCCAGTGATAGAAAGGCAGAATTCCAGTATATAATACGGATTCTGACAGTTGATAAAACATCTCATCATTTGCCGTTACATGGTTGCGGTTATACCTGATGTTCGTTAAAGTTTCCAAGTCAATCAATACCGGAAACCCGCCAAACACAATAATATTCTCGCAATGTAAATCTTTCGTTCCCAACAAATAAGCCAGAAACAGCTGAACTCCCAGCCGTTCATAGTAATCCCCCAGTTCCTTCTGCGAATCACAGGATGCATAATCGACAATAGAACACCAACTATGGTCTGAATATGATAAGATTGCATAGTCATATTGACTAATCCCAGTCTCTTTTGCCAGCCATTTCAACATCTTTGTATATCTCTCTTCATTTTCCATTGATCGGGGTTTGTATAAAATCTCTACTCCGTTGTCCAACAGAACCCTTACCACACAACGCCCCTTGTTATGTACATCTGAAAAGCCGCCTTTTATCCTGTGGATACTCCACACTTCTTTCCCCTGGCAGAATACCTGTTGTATCGCCTGCCTGTCCTTCTGAAAGCATTCTATGATGTCAGCATAAAATGCCGCCATATTCTTCACTGCTTCTTCTGTGCACTGGCATAGAACCGGATAACACTCAAATGTTCTTTGTATAAACTCATCTTTATTGATTATCTCTTTGCAGAAATATTCATATTTTTCTTTTGAATCTTTTCCTTTTAATTGTCCGCGGTCATCATAATCGTGCATTTCTACAATCAATGTTCTGATACATATATTTTGCAAACGATGTGCTAACTGCTCTTTAAAATTTGGGAATATCCTTTCCAAAGTATTCTTATCCCGAACTTTCTGTTGCAACAAATCGAGTCCAGATTTGATTAATGTTTCATGAAATCTTTCAAAAAACATTTCATTTACCCTCTTTCCTTTATTACTTCTAACATATTTTAAATAGTATCTGAAATTATTTTTATATGGATCAAACTAAAAAAGGCTGTTGCTAAAATAGTAATCTTACAATATACAGCTATCAAATTTACATCGCCACACATTGTATGAATCTATCGTTTTACAACAGCCTTCTTATTCTTCTTAAATCAACAACATATTAATGTAAAATATGCCCCGCACATCAAGGTATTCGTATAAGCACTTTCCACTTGCTCTTCATTCGGGATTAACTTCTCTATTTCCTCAAGCTCCATAGATAAATCCCCCGCATAATCTAAATTTGCATTCCGCTGCATACTACGTTCCTCCTTAATAGTTTATTTGTTTTATTAGATCAAAAGCTTAATTTGAAAAGCTTTGTCTCTACTTAAATATGCAATCGTACCATCATATTTATTCAAAATTCGCTCCACATTTTTTAATCCATATCCATGTCTCTTTTTATCACCTTTCACAGATACTGGCCTTCCCTTCTCCATAACTGGAGCTTCATTGATAGAGTTTTCTATCTTTATAAATAATAACTGTTTTTGATTCTCTATCTTTACAGATACCCATTTATTCGCATTATAGTCCATTCTCATACATGCCTCAATAGCATTGTCAAGAAGATTTCCTAACAGGGAACAGGTCTCACTGTCATCAAACATCCATTCTGCAACCGGTACTGCCTGTATTGTAAATGCTATACCTTCCTGTTCTGCCAAGATTCTCTTCTGCTCCAAAAGCATATCTGCTATCTGGTTTCCTGTCCAGACTATTCTCTTTATATCAAAAAAGTTCTGTTCTATTTCTTCTATATATTTATCTATCCCTTCATAATCCCCTTCCATCTTAAAATGCTTTAAAACTAATATATGGTTCTTTAGATCATGGGATAACTGCCGGTTCTTTTCTATAGCTGTTTCTAATTCTGTATACTTTTGTGCCACCATAGTGTCACGCATAATCAGCAATTCCTTTTCCTTTTCAAGCGTCTTGTTCTTCAAGTACACTATTGCTGTAAAAAGTATAATCAGCATAACACCCATAAGAGAAAGACCCACTGTTCCTGCTTCCTGTTCTCTGCCCTCAAGCATCATACTTACAATTGCTATCTGATAGTACCTCAGCATTAAACACATAATAATCATAACCATCAACAACAGACTCTGAAATTCACGTATGTATGCTTTATCATATTTCCGTTTGACAATCTGATATACACAACACGCAACGATAAGCCTTACACAAAAAAAGAGGATACATTCCACCATTGAATTCGCATATAAGTAGACCACATTTTTAAACTCATGTCTTAATACTATCATACTCACAAAAGCGGCGAAAAAATCCACCAACGCCACTAAGGCATAATACAAGATAACTATGATAATTCTTAAAAATTTATACTGCCCACTTATCAATAACACACATATACATGTGACAGCAACACATACAATAAATTCATACTGCGAAAAAAATATCAGACTGCGATTTCCTCCTGCATTTATACCTATCCCGACAGTACTTGCATATAGAATTACCCAATCCTTTTTTCGAAAATATTCTTTTTCTAACACTGTTCCACATAGTAGCCAGTACAATATCCCCACTTCAAAAAGAGAAATTCCTATGAGCAGAGCTTTAGTCCCCATTACAGATTCCCCCTGTACAGGCTAATCTGCTCTTTTATTTTCTTGAAGCTGATTCTATTAACAAATATCTTCGCCTCATTATCCATCAAAACCATACCATCTTTCATACCGGCAATATGCGAAACATTTATAATGTATCTACGTTCAATTAAGATAAATTCATCACTAGCAAGTTCCTCAATTAGATTTTTTAACGTGATTCTTTCTTTGTAAATGCCATGTTCAGTTATGTAGCAAATATATTTTGATCCCTTGTCCTTTTCTATGTATATCATGTCCCTATAGTACACCCGCACCTTATTATTTACCAGTGTACCGACCATCCTGAACTGCTTTTTCTCCTTCTTCACACGGTCAATCAACTGTCTCAGTATAGGCGGAAGCCTCTTTTCCATATCTTCTTTGAGAATATATTGATAAGCCTCTATTAGATAACTCTCTGCCGCATACTCAAGATATGCCGTCAGGAATACCAGATATGGACTGCCGCCCTTTTCATGTAGTCGTTTTCCTAGTTCCAGTCCACCCATGTCTGGCATATCAATATCCGAAACCAGAATATCAAACTCATATCCCTGTTCCATTTCCTGAAGAAAGTCCTGTGCCCGTGTATAAGTAAAGAGGTTAGCCTCATCCTGCGGCACAATCTCATCTTCAACGCATTTTCTGACATTTTCTAAAATTGCCGCCTCATCATCTATAAGTGCAATATTCATCATTGGTCCTCTCTTCCAGTAGATTCCTCTCAGCCTTACACACCTATAAGAATACCATAAATAAAAATTTTTTCACCCTTTTGTCCTTAAACCTTTATTTTTGACCGCGAAAAACCAAAATCCATGCTTTCATTCCGCAAGAATGTAATATTTACCCTTATTTACATTATGGAATATGACTTCCTCTTCCCGGACATAGAGCTTACAGGTATTCTCCCACAAAGTATTTTCCTCATCCTGCTTTATTACTTTTCCGCAGTGATACGTGTATTCCCCGATCTGCCTGTTTCGGGACTTTTCTATGATATCCTCCACCGCATCAGATATTTTCATTGACTGTAGGCCCGGGTTCCATTTTCCCAGCAACTGGTTAATCCGCATCTTTTTTAAGGGGATCTTCTTACTTCCCCAACTCCGTTTCGGGAACACATCTTCCTCTTTCTCCCCAAGCGCATCCAATACAGCCTGAAATTCTTCCTTCCCGCTCTCATAAGGATACCCCATTTCCAAATAAGCATAGATATGCCACACCGCTTTATCCAGATACCTTGCATCATCTGTTGTCTCATACTTCTCCCTAAGCCAGACGATGCTCTGCTTCAACACCTCTTTACCTGACAATCCAAGGGCTTCTATGTTATCAAGCCCCAGTTTAATCACCTCTACCTCCACACTATTGTATCTCATCATATTCTACTCCTTTAATAACCTAATCATTTGAATAAGCGATCCGATCTGTAAACTACATCCACTCCGATAAGATATTCCACCTTCTATTTCCATATGCGCTTTTCTCAATTATTGCTCGAATACTATATCTTCTTCTGCCTTCGCATATACATCCAACTGATT
>CAOXUF010000135.1:5127-6257 GCA_948560485.1 uncultured Eubacterium sp. | reverse complement strand
GATGATATGGATCCGATTATCGTAGATGATTGTACGATTGTAGGAAAAGCATATGCTTTATATCGACCAATGATTTATTAATAGCTCAAAAATATTTCGTATCGATTTATATTCTTATTTAAACATAAAAAATGCTGTTATGATAGTGAAAATTTCACTACTATAACAGCAATTTTTATGTTAAATTTATGATTCTACACTTTTGAATAATTCCATTATGTAAAACATATTCAATTAATTATTGTATAACTGGAACTCATATAGACGTACTGTTCCAACACTGTCACCAGGATTAAAAATTTTAATCTGCACATATCGTGCTGTCTGGGTTCCGATATCATATGAGGAAATACCATTATCGTTATTTACCTGATAGTCAACTGATTTCCAATTTTTCGCATCTTCTGATACCAAAATCTCCCATTCAGACATATTTGCATAATTTTCCTTACTCTTTGTATTGTATAGAGTGTATGTATTAAAAGTTTTCTTACTGCCTAAATCAATCTTTACTGAATGTACTCTTCCATTAAAAGTAGTCTCCGATGAACTCTTTGAACACCATTTTGTGTTAAGATCTCCATCAATTAATTTTTCGGCAGATTCATTCGAAGAAACCTGACCGGTTGTATGTAGGATAGTCGCTCCGTCACACAAGTTTGTACCACTAATCACCGGAGTATCAAGTTTTCTGGAAACTATATTTCCATGTGTTTTTTCTCCAATCATCACATAAGTCGGATTGCTTACTCCCGGTAAATTTTCAGTAATCCAATTATCCTGATAATATCTAAAACCTTCAAATGCCCATGTTCCATTTTTTAATTCTTCTACATATCTCAAACGCAATGATTCAATACAATCATAACCTGTAATCTGCTTTACTAATTTATTCCAGTCTGTTGTTGTATCCCTTGGATTATCATCATATCTTGTTCCCTTATTAGCTTTTAACATATGATTAATGCTGTCTATCAAGCCAAGTTTAACATTTCCATTTGAATCTTTTGTTGTCGGATATTTTGCATCCATATAGGCAAAGAACCATTTGTTATTGCCATATGCCTCATATCCCCAATCCTGAAGTGATGTATCATTTGCACTATATACTTGAACATTATCTTCTGTTG
>CAOXUF010000135.1:0-5117 GCA_948560485.1 uncultured Eubacterium sp. | reverse complement strand
ATCCACCATAGTTAGCCATGTTTTCAACCCACCATGCCGGTCCTGAGGAAGATACATTTCCATATTGCTGTACTGCGTGTGTAAGTTCGTGTGAAAAATATCCAATGCCAACCGGATTACTATTCATCCAATCTACAGAAATAACAATTGAATTTCCAAGTGTATATGCTACTCCATCATAATCCTTATCTGCTGTAATGTACATTCTCTTTGGTTCAGAACCTGTTCCCCATCTTGTATATTGACGTGGATAAACCTCATAGAATAATTCTTTTAAGTTCTTTTTATAATTCGGTGCTGTTACTTTATCCCAATCACCAATAAAAATTGCATCAAATTCATTTTCTAATAAACATGCACATCCTTTTAAGCCGATTTCAGATAGCTGAAAAGAATTTCCATATCCTTCTGTTACTGTCAGTTTAAATTGAGTATATGCTCCAACTTTATCAACAATATAAGTATAATCAGCATAATTAATATCAGCCATTCCACTTTCAGTTACAGTATCTATTGCTTCCCAATTATTTCCATCATTAGAGCCATATAGTACCCATGATTTGATTGTACGGTTTGAATACTGCTGATTATCATTTGCTGTTTTCAATGTATAACTATATAATGATGTTTTTTTCTTCATTGTCCATGCGATTGAACATGGTGTACCTGTTGTTGTAAATAATTTGGTTGAAATATCTCCATCAAATAAATTTTCAACTCCTTCTCTATCATTAAAACCTTTTACCGTTGTCGCATTCGTATTAATTCCTTTAACATGCTTTTGAAGGTCTACGCCAATATCTGTTGAAAGCCGAACAACATCACCATTTAAATACATTTCTGCCAACTGAGAACCATAATAAAGTTTTCCGTCATCACCACTATCTTCAATCTTCAACATATAGAACTGGCATGCCTTTTTTACATCTGTCTCATATGTATAAGCCTTTAAATTTTCATGTCCAATACCACCATTTTCTACACTATCTAACTGACTCCAATCAGTACCGTTTACAGAACCATACAATTTCCACTTATGTGGATTTCTATGAGAGTATGCGGCAGCATCATTTGCAGTTACTAATGTATATGTTTTAAGTATTGTAGCACGCTTCATTTTCCATGCAATGGAGATAACCGGAGCGTCATTTGTAAAAAACTTTGTATTGATATTATTATCAAATAACTTTTCAATACCTTCATTATTGTTTTTATTACCTTCCGTAGAAGAAAAATCTTTATCTATTTCTAAAATATATTTGTTCAACGATACATTTTCAGCAACATCTGAATCCGGTTCTTCAAACTGTACACCCGGATTTTTTATTGGATGAGATGTTGTTATTTCTCCTTTTGTCGTTGTTTCCGGAATAGTTGTTGTCTCTGGAACCGTTGTGGTTTCCGGAATTTTTGTTGTCTCAATAGGTGTTTCAGTATTATTGTTTCCTTTTGAATTATATACGTATATTACAGCTTTTTGTGATCCATCCTTGTTATTTATAACAATTGTACTATACATATCTTTAAAATTTGAAAGATGAAGTAAAATGCCGGCACCTTCAATAGTTTTTGATAACGCTTTGCCATTTACTGTCATCTCACCAAAATCTACATTATTAAATGAAATATAAATTCCTTCTTCTGTAGCCCATCCTGGTTTTTGTACATTAACAATTTCCTGTACGGTGCCGCTTGCAACAACCGCCTTGTATTGTTTTTCTGCTGTTCCTGTAAGATAATTAATTGCCGACCAGTCAATGCTTCTCGGATTATAGTCTGCATCAACCATTGTTTGATTTCCTGTTCTAGAAACAGCAGCTGATGTATTCTGTACTAAAATGTCACTCTGCATTAACATAGATAACACAATAATAAATGATAATAGTTTTCTAGTTACTTTGTTTTTCAAATACTTTTTCATCAATGTCTCCTTTTCTTTACATGCTTTCTTTTTCAGAAATACTTATGTGGTTTCATACTTTTTTATCAATATCTCATCTTGTTGATACTATACTTTTTATCAATATCACATCTTGTTGACAAGTAGATATTTTTATAATAGGTATCGCTGTTTATAAAAACAATACAATTTGATTAAAATAAAAGAAAACATTGCATTTGTAACAAAAATTACATACACAATGTCTTCTTATAATTGAATAAAATATATGTCAATAATATCTAATATGCCAGACATTCATCTAAAGACTTAATAATCGCTTCTTTGTCCATATCATGACCGATAAATACTACCTTTATCATTCTGTCTCCCACTTCCTCATCCCAATCTGCAACAAGTGTAGGATCCTCTTTCATCATCTTAGCACGAACCTTTCTCGGAGCTGTCGCTACCCACTGTCCTGCATTTGCAATATTTATCTGCCTTCCTGCCTGCTCAAACATATATGCATCATTATTATTTTCAGCAGCCCAGATAATACCTTTACTTCTGATAATTGTCTTTGGCATTTCATCTAACCAGTCTTCAAACTTTTCTTTTGCAAAAGGTTTTCTTCTGTAATATACAAAAGAACCAATACCATACTCTTCCACTTCACCTTCTCCATGATGATGGTGGTGATGATGGTGATGTCCATGATGATGATCATGCTCTTTTTCGTGATGATGATCATGGCATTCGTCATGGTGATGTTCCCCGTGACAATGTTCATGATTCTCACCATGATGATGTTCCTCATGTTCATCATGATGATGTGCGTGTTCTTCATCATGCTCTTCTTCTGCATCAAATGCCTCTAATTCCTGAATCCAACCGGCAGACATACTCGATTCTTCAAAATCAAATCTGTTTGTATTTAAAATCTCATCTACGTCTATCTGACCGTAGTTTGTTTCAAACATCACTGCCTTTGGCTGAAGTGTCCTGATAATTGCTTTCACTTTTTCAAGCTGCTCTTTCGAAACAGTATCCACCTTATTTAAAATAATTGTATTACAGAATTCAATCTGCTGGATTAATAAATTCTCAATATCTTCTTCATCAATGTCTTCTTTTACAAGGTTTTCGCCACATCCAAATTCATCTGCCATTCTGGCAACATCAACAACAGAAACAATATTATCAAGTCTGGCAATCTTTGCACGCTTATCATAAGAACCATCTAACATTGTAATGGACTGAGCAATTGGAATCGGTTCACAAATACCACTTGCCTCAATTAAAATATAATCAAATCTTCCTGTCTTAATTAAGTCAATAATCTGGTTAATCAAATCGACTTTTAAAGTACAACAGATACAGCCATTCTGTAATGGTACAAGATTTTCATCCTTCTGTGTAACCTGTCCACCTTTTGCAATCAGTGAAGCATCAATATTTACTTCTCCGATATCATTTACAATTACAGCGACCTTATATCCTTTCTGATTTGTAAGTACCTGATTTAATAATGTCGTTTTTCCTGCACCTAAATAACCTGTAAGTAACGTTACAGGAACTAATTTGTTTTCCATTCTATCTACTTCCTTTCTGCTGTCTATTGATTAATTTTGAGCCAGTATGCACTATATGGCGGCATATCAAACCCATCGTCAATATTCATTATATCACCGGTTATTAAATCTGTAACCTGAATATTATTTAATTCAAAATATGCTTTGTAATGCTGTTCATCTGCATTGATACAAACATAGACACATTCACCATCTACGGTTCTTTTGAAGATGCACTGCTTATTTGTAAGAACTACAGATGTAAAATCTCCATAATTGAGTTCCCTGCTTGATTTTTTTGCCTCTGCCAGTTTTGAAATAAATTCTGTCAACTCATTATACTCCGGTGCATCAAAACAAGGTCTGAGTGCCGGATCTCCCTGACTTTTATCAGCTTTTGCGCCCCACTCACTACCATAGTAAACACATGGTATTCCAGGCATTCCAAACATTAAAGCATAAATTAACGGTAAATGCCTTTCATTCGATAAAATACTTGCGACTCTGGTCACATCATGGTTATCCACAAAATTCAATAAATGTTTTCCACGATACAGTGTCCACTGCTCCGGTCCGAACTGACGAAGAAGTGAATGATTGATCTCAAACATATTCATACTGTTAAAACTGGAGTGAAGACCTTTGTAACACTCATAATTTGTTGCAGAGTTAAGCATTTCGTCGTTCATACGCTGATTGTAATCTCCATGCAGCATTTCTCCAACCAAAAAGAAATCCTTCTTTATAGAATCCACATGTCTTCTCAGTCTCTTTAAAAACTCAAAATCCAGACAATATGCTACATCGAGCCGGATACCATCAATATCAAACTCCTGTATCCAGAATGTCACTGCATCCAATAAATACTCTACAACCTCATTATTTTGAAGATTCAATTTCACTAAATCATAGTTTCCTTCCCAGCCTTCATACCATAGTCCGTCATTGTAATTGGAATTTCCATTTAAATCAATATGAAACCAGTTTAAATATTTTGAATTTTCTCTGTTTCTGCACACATCCACAAATGGTCCAAACCCACGCCCCGCATGATTAAAAACGCCGTCTAATACCACTTTTATATTATTATCATGCAAATCCTCACAAAGTACTTTAAAATCCTTATTTTCCCCTAATCTGACATCTAATTTCTTATAATCCCGGGTGTTGTACCCATGAGTATCAGATTCAAACAACGGTGAAAAATAAACTGCATCTGCTCCCACCTTTTTCATATGGGGAATCCAGTCATGAATCTTTTGTATTCTGTTTTGTAATACTCCGTCATTTTCAAAAGGTGCACCACAAAAACCTAAAGGATATATTTGATAAAAAACACTTTCATATGCCCACATATTCTTCTCCTACAATTCGTTAATATTTACCTGTTTTCCATCCCGCCAGATTCTTTCCAAATCATAAAACAATCTATCATCTTCATTAAAGACATGAACGATAATATCACCAAAATCCATCAGTATCCAGTTAGCGTTATCATATCCCTCAATATGTTTTGGAACAGTTTCTGCCTTATATAACTCTTCTTCTACACTATCTGCCAGCGCTTTTACCTGATTTTCATTATTTCCGCCGGCAATAATAAAATAATCTGCAATGACCGAAATTTCAGAAATGTCAATGACTGTAATATTTACTCCCTTTTT
>CAOXUF010000134.1 GCA_948560485.1 uncultured Eubacterium sp. | reverse complement strand
GCAGAAAAGTCACTCCCCTACAAACCGGAATTTATAAATAATTGAATTTGTAGACTAGCCAGACTCTTTTTTACGATGGGTCAAAGTTTTAAATGCTGAATGTTTTATCTACTATATTCATATATTATAGATAAGAAAGTACGAAAGATTTATTATGTTGAAAAGAGTTGGAATTGTTATTGCTGTAGGCATTATATTTTCGGCATTAATTACATTCATGACTAATGGAATAAATGGTGAAAAAGAAAATTTCTATAAGACCGGAAGACAGGTTATTATAGAAAATGATAAATATAAAGTCATGATGGACGTAGAGCAGTTTGTTCCATGTGTGCTTATGGCACAATTGGATGTTAATAGTCCTTTGGAATTACTGAAAGCACAGGCGGTCGTTATTCGGACATATATTTTATATTGTATGGGAAATAATGATAAAATCAGCTCTAAAGAATTGGGTCTGCCATACTATAGTTATTCAAAAATGCAGGAAATGTGGTTTGAAGAGTTTCGGAGAGAAAATGCTGCCACAGGCTGGGGAATGTTTTATAATTTTACCGGTTTAGGAAAGACCAAGGTATTTGATGAAAAAATGCAGTGTATTCATAAGGTGATGGAAAAGACAAAAGGAAAGGTAATGAAATACAATGGTAAAATTGTTCTGCCTTTATTTCATCAGATTAGCAATGGTGAAACCAGAGATGGTGAAAAGTTAATAGGTAGTGAATATAAGTATTTAAAAAGTATAAAGTGTAAAAATGATACACAGGTAGATGATTATATAGGAATAAAGTTTTATACAATAGAAGAGTTTATAGATATTCTTAGTAAAAATGGAATTGTAATATACAAAGATAAAAAAGAAAAGTTTGAGTACAATGAAAGTGATGTGCATGAGTTAATTAGTATCATGGACTTTTCTAATATTGATGAAAAGGGATATCAGTTGTGGATAAAAATAGGAGATACAAAAATAAACGGGGATATTTTTCAGAAGGCATTAAATCTTCGTTCCACTACATTCAAAATAGAAGAGTATGAACAAGGTATTCGAATTACAACAAGAGGATATGGACATGGATTTGGTATGAGTATATCTTATGCAGAGGCTTTAGCAAGAGAAGGAGCAGGCTGGAAGGATATTTTGCGAAAATTTTATGACTGTGTCATTGTAGATTTTTAATTATTGTACGAGAGTTCACCAGTGAACTCTTTTTAAATAAAGTGTATAAATCTGTAAAACGTGGGTCATACTATCATTGAGGTGATGAGTATGGATAAAAAATTTATAGCAGCAGTGATTGTTTGTGTCGTGGCATTAACTGCCGTAGCAACGGGGACATATTTTATAGGACAGAAAGGCAATGATGTTAATTTAAAAGAGGCACAAAATACTGCAACAACTGCAAATGAAAAGAATGTTGAAGCAGCACAAAAGGTAATAGAAGAGACAACAACAGAGGGTGACAGAGTAGCAGATGACAAAGAATATCAGGGAAGTACACCTGGAGAGACAGAAGTAGTTGGAGCAAACAACGATGTGGTAGAAGCTAACACAGAGTCAAATGCGAAGGAAGATGAATATATGTATGGCTTATCTTCTGAGGCAGCAGCACAGATTAAAGCATTGGAGTTTAACAAAAAAAGTGAATTATTATGGCCGGTTCAGGGAAATATCATTATGCCATATGATATGGATAATACAGTATATTACTCTACTTTAGATGAATATCGATGCAATCCGGGACTTGTAATTCAAAGCGCACAGGGTACAGCAATCAAGGCAGCAGCAGATGGTGTTATTACAACATTGAGTGAGGATGATGAATTGGGTGTCTGTATAAATCAGGCGATTGGAAACGGTTATATTGCAACATATGGACAGGTAATTAATCCTGAGGTTGCAGCAGGAGATTTCGTTGAAGCCGGACAGACAATAGCATATGTGAACAAACCAACTAGATACTATTCTAAGGAAGGTGATAATATTTATTTTGCAATAGCATAAGATGGAAAGCCTATTGATCCATTATCATTTATTGATTATGAAGATTAGTTAAAATTTTGATAAAACCTGATAAGATTTAAAGTTTTTGCTTTAACTTATCAGGTTTTTTATTTCATATGAAATTGTTTTGCAATTTGTGTGAAATAAAAATGCTCCGCAGAATCGCAGAGGCGTGGAAATGTATTGGTACTTACGAGCCCACGCCTCGAGAGAGAGTTCGCAAGTGAAATCTTAGTTATAAAAAAAATTGCCAAAGTACGTAAAACAAACTAAAATAGATATTAGTTTGAATGTACGGAGGATAAGAAATGGGAAAATATATTATGGCACTGGATCAGGGAACTACCAGTTCGAGAACCATTTTGTTCGATAAAGGTGGAAATATAATATGTCAGGCGAATCAGGAGTTTGAGCAGATATTTCCAAAGCCGGGCTGGGTGGAACATGATCCGGAGGAAATCTGGAATACACAGGTTATGACGATGAAAGCGGTTTTAGAGGAAGCTGGAATTACGGGTGGGGATATTGAAACGATTGGTATTACAAATCAGAGAGAGACTACCGTGGTATGGGATAAGAATACCGGTAAAGCGGTTTGTAATGCGATTGTCTGGCAGTGCAGAAGAACTGCAGATATTGTTGATGATTTGATTAGAGATGGATTAAGTCAGATGATACAGCATAAGACGGGATTGGTTCCTGATGCGTATTTTTCAGGAACAAAAATTCAATGGATATTGGACAATGTAGAAGGTGCAAGAGAAAAGGCAGAGAATGGACAGCTGTTGTTTGGAACCATAGATTCATGGTTGATGTGGAAACTTAGTGGAGGCATAATTCATGCGACAGATTATACAAATGCAAGCAGAACGATGATTTATAATATCCATGAATTAAAGTGGGATGAAGAGTTGTTGGAATTATTGGATATACCGGCGTCTATGCTACCACAAGTCACATCATCAAGTGGTGTTTTTGGTTACACAAATATGGAGGTTTTAGGAGCTGAAATTCCAATCAGTGGTGTGGCAGGAGACCAGCAGGCAGCGTTGTTTGGGCAATGCTGTTTTGATAAGGGGGATGTAAAAAATACATATGGAACAGGCTGTTTTCTTTTAGTAAATACGGGGAATCAGCCAGTGGCATCCAATCATGGTTTAATTACAACAATTGCTGCATCTACAGATGAAGTGGAATATGCCTTAGAAGGAAGTGTTTTTGTTGCCGGTGCTGCGATTCAATGGCTTCGCGACCAAATGGGATTGGTGGAGAATGCATCGGAAAGTGAAAAGATTGCAGGAAAGGTTAAAGATAGTAATGGAGTTTATGTCGTACCGGCATTTACAGGTATGGGAGCTCCGTATTGGAAGCAGAATGCCAGAGGTATGGTAGTAGGGATAACAAGGGGGACAAGCAGTGAACATTTTGTTAGAGCGACGTTGGAGTCCTTAGCATATCAGACTTATGATGTAGTGAAAGCGATGGAACAGGATTTGGGAGAAGAGATCCATACAATTAAGGTGGATGGCGGTGCATGTGCGAACAATCTTCTCATGCAGTTTCAATCAGATATTTCAGGCAAGAAGGTTGTGCGTCCTAAGGTCATTGAAACGACAGGACTTGGAGCAGCATATTTAGCGGGACTTGCAACAGGATATTGGCGGGATAAAGAAGACATTAGAAATAATATGCAGATAGATAAAACATTTATTGCACAAATGAGTGATAGGGAAGTGAGAGAAAAACTGAAAGGTTGGGAGAGAGCCATCAAATGCGCCATCCTTTACAGTGAGTAATGTGATGTTATTTGTTTTTACATAGTGTACAGTGTGTATAAACAAACTGGTATTATAAGATTGACGCAAATTGAATATATTAATAATACCATATACTGATATAATCATAACAGTTTGAGGTGGAGGTATTATTATGAAGACGAATCAAGTGACAAAAATTGTATTAACTGCACTTTTTGCAGCAATGGCTTTTGTGGCAACATATATTATCAGAATTCCTACAGTCGGAACAAATGGATATGTGAACATCGGCGATACGATAGTTTTACTAAGTGCATGGATGATTGGTGGTATATATGGTGGTCTGGCAGCAGGAATCGGTTCTGCATTATCAGATTTTAGTGCAGGATATGGAATGTATGTACCCGGGACTTTTGTGATTAAGTTTCTGATGGCAGTTGCAGCATACGTTGTTTTTAATTTACTCAGGAAAGCAAATGTTCATAAGATAATCGGCTATGCTATTAGTGGTGTTTTAGCAGAAGTGATTATGGTGTTTGGATATTTTTTATACGAGAGTACATTATTAGGTTATGGGCTTGGTGCAGTTCCCTCTGTTGTGAGCAATTTGATTCAGGCAGGAACATGTCTGGTATTAGGATATATTTTAATTGGCATATTCGAAGGGGCAAGAGTGACAGTACTTATAAGAAAGTATATTTAAGGACAAACTATTAGTATTGGAATGAATCAGAATAAAAAATGTAGATAGAGGTGAATATTGTGTATTCAGAATTGACGAAACAGGCAGAGAATGTAACAAAGGAAATTATAGAAAAAGCAGGACTTAACCGGGGGCAGATTTTAGTTGTAGGTTGTTCTTCCAGTGAAATTTGTGGTGATAAAATCGGAAGTAATTCCAATCTTGAAGCGGCGCAGGCAGTATTTCAAGGAATATATAAAGTGTTGCATGAGAAAGGAATCTATTTGGCAGCACAATGTTGTGAACATTTAAACCGAGCGATTATTGTCGAAAGAGAGGCGGTACCATTTTCTGATATTGTAAATGTAGTGCCGCAGCCAAAGGCAGGTGGTTCTTTTGCAACAACAGCATATAAAACATTTAGTAATCCGGTTTCTATTGAAGAAATCAAGGCCGATGCAGGGATTGATATTGGTGGAACATTGATTGGAATGCATATGAAAAAGGTTGCTGTACCTGTGAAGTTAGAAAACAATAAAATTGGTGAGGCAAATGTATTAGCTGCGAGAGTGAGACCAAAGTTTATTGGTGGAGAAAGAGCTGTCTATAGTGAAAAATTAATGTAATAAAAAGTATATTAAACCACTTTAGAAAAAGTTAAATTGAGACTTATTCTAAAGTGGTTTCTTTTTGCTATTTGGGAGTTGCATATGAAAGTCATAAATTTAGACAATAAAAAATCGGTGCGACAGGATTCGAACCTGCGACCTCTGCGTCCCGAACGCAGCGCTCTACCAAACTGAGCCACGCACCGTATAACCATATGTACTATACCACTTTTTATGTAAAAAGTCATCATCTAAATACAAAATATTATCGTCTCATAAACGGAATACACCCTATTGACACAATTTTAAAATATGTTATACTGAAAATAAGTTGGAGGTATGATATGGATTTTTCAAGATATCCTCTTAGTGGAAAGTATTATGGTGGAACAGAGAGAAAGATTGGAATAGAGATAAAAGGCGTACCATATATGTTGAAATTTCAAAAGAAAACAGCCTTTGGAAATAGAAATAACCATATATCAGAATATCTGGGATGCCATATATTTGAATATTTAGGTTTTGAGGTACAGGAAACATATCTGGGGACTTATAAGGGAGAGCATGTGGTGGCCTGTAAAGATTTTATTTCTGAAAATGTTCAATTTGTTCCATTTAATGATGTAGGAGAGAGTAGTCTGGATCAGGATAAAGAGACGTATCAGTATGATTATGAGGATATCGTACAGATGTTAGAAGACAATGCAAAATTAACAGATGTGGAGTATAGTATTGAATTTTTTTGGAAAATGTATATTGTAGATGCGTTATTAGGAAATTTTGACAGACATGGTGGCAACTGGGGGTTTGTAAAGGAGAATAATCAGTATCGCATGGCTCCGGTGTTTGATAACGGTTCATGTCTTTTTCCAAATTTAACGAATGAGAAAGACATGCTGGATATTATTGAATCAGAAGAAGAAACCAAAAGACGAGTGTATCAATTTCCTACTTCTCAGATTAAATTACATGGAAAGAAAAGTTCATATTATGAAGTTATCAGTAGTCTTGAGTTTGAGGAATGTTGTGAAGCGCTAGTAGATATTTATGAAAAAGTTAATATTGAAAAGATATATGATATCGTAGATGGTGTTGATTTACTGTCAAATGTACAAAGAAATTTTTATAAGCACATGATTAAAAATAGATATGAAATGATTATAAAAGATTCATATACAACGTGGAAAGGAGGCAGATGATATGAGAGAAGTAAGAACAGAAGGAATTATCTGTGTAAAGGATAAGTTGGGTTTTGAATACGAAAGATCGGAAGAGCACACGTCTGAACTCCAGT
>CAOXUF010000133.1 GCA_948560485.1 uncultured Eubacterium sp. | reverse complement strand
CAGACGTGTGCTCTTCCGATCTTTATTGTCATTATGCAGCCTTGCGATTGCTTCTTCCTTGCACAAGGGATTATTATAGTTATTGATACAAACGGCAAGAGAATAATTCCATGCGTTTTCCTGTCCATAAATCGCAAAGAAAATAGAATCAATAATTTCCTTCTGAAAATCAGGTATTTTTTCAGATTCTTTGTATATCCAGATTTTGAAATTTTCCTTTTCCTCTGCTTTTCTTTGTTCTTTTGCTTCCTGTCGTGCTTTTTCTTTCTGTTCTTCCTGTTTTAATGATTCATGGTAAGCCACATCTGCATTATCATATGTTATAATGACTTCTTCTTTGTTCAATCCATTTTCCAACAGATAACACACAAAATCATATTGAGTTTTGTTTAATTCAAAATACTGTTTCCCGTCCGAATTCATGTACATATATAATGTTTTGGGTTTGCTTAATTCTCCATTGCACTTGTAATATTGATAATTTTCCTTTTTGTCAGGATAGCATCCATCTAACAATTTAACACACAAAAAAGTTGTTGTATTGTAAATGTTTCCATTATATCTATAAAGTCGGTCTAATTCATTTTCGACTTTTGTTTTGCGTGGTTCTTTGATCCCGTCCGTAAAACCTAAATATCTTTTAATTTCCATTGTATAATCCTCCATTTTTTCAATAATAAAAGCAAGTAACATTATTACTTGTCACTTGCTTAATACTTCTCTTTATATGCCTTTTATTTATCCAAAAATCAAAGTTATTTCATACTCTGTGTATCTTCCATCTTTCCACTTTTTAGCATATACCTCGCCGTCTATGCAATGTTTTGTACTATCTTCCGACAATGCCAACGCTGCAAGAGGTATTTGCATTATATCGGTATCAGGAACCTTTATTTCGGGCAAATTCTGAATGATATAGGTTAAAATTTCCTTTACCGTTATTTTTCCGTCTGCATCTATGTGCATTATAAATGATATTCTTTTCATAGTTGTATACCCTCCTGACGCTCTTATTTTACCTTATTTAAGGACTTAACGCAACGCACACACATATTTGCATATGCGCTGATTTAAGGCTTTAAATGGGCTTGTATCGGGTTTAAACGCCGATAATCTTTTGATTGAATCCAAAAAGATTTATAAGGAAATCCGTATTGAAATTTATAAGAAGCCGGAAGCCACATTTATTAAAATATCTTAGTGTAATTCCAAACGCTTCTCCAGACGTTCCACCGATTTTAAAACGCCATCCATTATTTAATTTTCTAAATCTATATTTTTTCATGCTTTATCCCTTCTATGGTTGAAATACACGATTTATCGGTTATTTATCTAATTGCATAATTCGGATCGTGAAATTTATCATATAAAATTCGATCCGTTTCTTTACTTTCTTTTAACTTCTCAAAAGTCACATCTGCTATACCAATAATATTTATACCAAGATAAAATGTGTCGCTTGGCTGCGCAATCAAATTTGCAACCTCTTGTAAACTTTCAAATTTTTTAGCTTCTAACACATTTCCAAAATATAAACTACCGTGAAAACTTTCTTTCCCTGTATAATATACAAGCCTATTTGTTCCACAATCTCTACTACATAATACATATAATTGCTTCATAGTTGAAAATCCTCCTTCTAAAATATCATAACTTTTTCCCTTGTCATCATCAAAAATATTCCCAAAGGCAGCGCAACAAGTGAAAATGTCGCATCTCCATCCAATAGAAACGGCGTTACAATTCCAATAGCCGCCATTATTGCGCCTGATAACCGTTGTTTCATATAATATAGATGTTCTGTCTTCTGTTTAATTCGCCGCTTTGCTTCCCGGCGGTTATATTCCTTTAGCCATTCTTCATAAGTGTATACTGTTTCAATGGCTTCTGATCCAATGCTATATATTACTCTCATAATTTTCTTTTGTCCTCCCTCTATCTATAATATTTTAGCGCAATTTGTAAGCACTACGAAACGGCTATAGCCTTATATTCTCCATAGCCATTCTAACTGCTTACAAAACTATTCCATCAAGCGGATTGCACAACGCATTCATTCCTTCATTAATTGTAATTAACCCGTATTCTGTATTTTTCAAAATACGTTCTATGGTTTCCAGTGCCATATCTTTGTACTTTTTCTGCATCAATTCATTATCTACATAACTTTTCCGCTGTGCATTGGCATATTCTTTCATGTATCGTGGTATTGTGTTCATGTATTTCCCTCCCTTCAAATTACAATTTCAAGACCTTTTCTTATTATATTTCCTCTTTCATATATTGGTCGTTCAATCCCAATTAAAGACTAGTTGTGGAAAACTCTTTTCCAACTCCAAACAATCGTTACAAACATAATCACCGATGTATTTTCCATCTTTATATATGTTTCCTCTGTACTTTCCTTCATTTGGATAAAAAGTAATGTCGATTTTGTCCGCTTGTTTGTGATCATCTCCATACCACATATCAATATTAATCATTCTGAAAACCTCCTTTTAATACACCAACAACGCTTTTTTATAGTCTTTCTGCTTAAAAGATTTTCTATTTGTAATTACAACGCTTCCAACAGGTGAAGAAATTCCAAAAAGTTCATGCCATCCTTCAGGTTTTTCAGTTAGAATTTCAAGCCTATTTTCGTCAGCATATTTATTACATCTTTCTATTTTTTCCTGTGTTGCACTTTTACCTGTTGCGGATTCAAACAAGCGGATTACCTCATTAATTAATTTCTGTTTGTTTTCTTCCGTGTTTTCAAACATCCAGTCAAAATTGATAACATTTCTTTTTCCATCTTCGCTCTCTTTTGTTTGTGGGTTATATCTGCCATAACAGTTTCCTTCTGAATCTGTACAATATGTATGAATACACAAATAGGTATCTAAAATTTTATCCGTGTATCCTGCCTTATACCATAAATAAGGAAGTGCATTTCTCCCACCTGGATTTTTGCACTCTGATAATTCGATTGTGAGTGTTTCTTCTTTCCGGTTAGGTTCTGTTATATAAATCCATGTTAAACTGCCGCTTCCTTTTTCAATCGTATATTCCATCATACCAAATACTTCCTTTCTATCAATTTTCATCAAACCATTTTTCCGTTGCTTCTCTTTCCTTCTGATAAGTTTTACTATCATTAAAAAGGGTCAATGTTGTATCACCTTCACACCATGTATAAATCAACATTTCTTCATCATTAAAGCCGAATCCAGAGTAATAAAAGCCATACGGTGCATAGTTGCAATGCAATTTCTCCTTATCTCTATACCATTTTTCCAGACTGTCACCAATAAAGCCACGTAACATATAATTTCCGTTTTTGTCTGTGTCTTCCTTATCAAATACAGCATTGATATATTTTGCTGTATCCTCTTTGATCTGAGGATATGCGGATAAATCCAACGGAAGAATTTCAACTTCTTCTTTTTCATAATCCGCAAAAGTATAACTATCATTCGGATCATATGCCCTTGAAACACACTTTTGTAAATACTCGTGATATTCATTTCTTGTCATTCTCAATTTTCCCATTGTATATAACCGCCTTCCTCAAAATTTTACTAAATAGGTTACATTTCCAACGTCTACCGGCTGCCATCCATCATTTACAGATAAGCATGTATAAATCTGTGAAAAGTCAATATAATCTATCATTTCTTCTGGTATAGGCTGAGAAAATAAGTTGTTGTAACCTTCCTCATTTAAAACCATTCCGAAAACTTCTTCACGGTCAAGTGATACATTCCATCCGCTTGACACTTCATCAACATTAATAATATCAAAAGTGCCATTTTCTATTGCTTCCAGCACTTCATCACGATCCGGATTCACTTTGAAAAGAGCAGTCAACATATCATCATCAAATCCGCAATCTGAAATATTTTCCAGTATTTCATTGAGCGCGAAAATATTTTCATACTCTGAAATATTAAACGGAGCGTCATAGTCCAGAATGATATGCTCCTGATTTTTGCCTATAATGTCATTGTAGATTGACTGTAGCTTGTCTGAATCCATAGGAAGTTGTAACCACCTTCCGTTTTCTCTTCCCTCTGTATATCTTGCTAAATTGCTTAAATATATTTTTATTGTCATAATTTCCACCGTTTGACCTTTCTTTAATTGTCTATGTATCAATAACTATTTCTCTATTAATTTCTTGTTACCCTCTGCATTTAACAGGCTTGAGACTGTCTGAAAGTTGATCGGGCTTTCAGGCTGCATTATAACAAGCAAGGCAGACGGTTTTATTTTCCATCTGCCTTTCCTCATTCTGGCGCAGCGCCACCAGGTGGGTGGTGCGGTTAAGCTTTTACGTCTGTTACTCGGATAATGACCTTTGTGATCTCGTTGCCTTGTGAATCGGTTTTAATTTCATACCTGCGATTATTAAACCATACTGATTTTTCTGTCCTTCTAGTGCATTTTACGATATTCCCGATACGATCTTTATACTCTTTTCCAACTTCAAATTTTTTCATCTTAAACCTCCATAATTTATATTGATTTTAAATCCCTTGATTCAAAGCAAACATAAAATATTCTTTCCACTTTCTGCTTAAATAGCTATCAAAATATTTTAATCCGTAAGATGTGCATGTCACGCTATGTAAGTCAAGAGTTGTGTTAATATGCATATCATCATAGGCCTGTTCATTTACTTGGTAGCCTCTTATCATCCCTGCAACATAATCACTAAATTGTTTTGTGACAAAGGTATCATAATAAACATATGACAAGCTTCTGAAAAAGTCTGCTATTTCTCCAGCTTTTCTTGCCACTTCAATCCCCATAACTTGCGGATTGTTAAGCCGTTCCCATTTATTCACAATTACTTCTTGCCAAAGTTCCATTTTCATACCCTCCATTTTGTAAATGTATATCTAAATATAGTTTGGTTTCATTTTAAATAATTGTTTTATTGCCGTTTCTTGAAAAATCTGTCAAGCGCACGTCTCATGTGCCTTGTCGTTTCCTTTTTCTCTCTTTTCCCCACCTTTTTAACATAAGCTTTGTTTACCCATGCACCATTACAATATATCATTTCAACACCTCCATAATTTCATTTTAAAAGGACATACATTTTTACTGTATGCCCTCAACTACTTTTAACACCTCTATACCATCTTCTATATTTTCGTTTATATAATGGTTGTTTTTACCGTTTTCCATTATATATACTTTTTCGGGTTCATCGGGTTCAATTTCCATATCTCGGTAAAAATGAAATCCATATTTTTTGTATTGGTGATCATAAAGCATACAATTTATAAATGCTTCATTTTCCATATAACCAGAAAAATCATTTTTATTCTTGTGGATAATATTTTCTATCCATGACGGGATACTCCATTTTAGGCACTCGTCATTTGTAAGCTGCTGCCAGATGATCCAGAAATTTATGTTTTCCTGATCCGTAAAGCCCTTTATGATACATTCAAGTTGTTTTGCCGTTAATTTTTTATAATCGTTCCACTGCTTACAGATGGAATCATGGAAGGAATTTTTTTCCTTGCCCTCAAAAATCTGCATGGCCGCAAAACACTTTGCGGAATATTCAGCGTTCTTTTCGTCTTCCCACTGCTTATAGAGCAATGTAAGTTGTTTTCTATAACAGTTGTATCCATAAGGCTTTCCATTGATGTAATGCGCATTACAGATAGGGATTTTTCTTCCGCAGTCTGCACATTCAACATATTTTATATATACTTTCATGGTGCCCCTCCTAGTTTTATATTCTTTTTTATTGAAATGAGCTTGCAACTTTTGACGGATGCAAGCCCTTAATATCAATATGAGTTTATTTAGTCTCATTTTCTTGTAGAGACTTTAACAGTTATTCCCACTTCTTTCCATTATAGGGAGTCTAAGCAGCCTGTTAATGCTCTGTTACTTCTCCGGTTCTTTCGGAAAGTCTGCAACTACCTTAACCACTTCTTTTAGGCAAGTGATCTTGACGCTTTACGCATTACCTGTGAAATTGTCAATGTCCAATCTGTAAAGTGGATTTTTCGATTGAATAATCTGAATAGAACTGCTATAATAAGATTGTTCAATCGTGAGCAGGTTTAAAACCTACGTTTGTAGCGTTTGGCGGTACTGAGTAGCGGTTTCTGTTCTTGGTCGGATGGAACCGCTATTCTCTTTTACCCTTTAGAGTTTAACCACTCTATAATAATTCGTCTTATGAGCGATGAAACGCTATCACCTGTTTTTGTTGCTTCAGATTTTAGTTTTTCTAAATGCTCATTTGATAAGAAAGTGGAAACCCTGTTTTCATTCTGTTTAGGTTTCGCCATTTGCTTTATCTCCTTTACACTTACTATTATAGCACATAATACGTACATGTCA
>CAOXUF010000132.1:3807-6376 GCA_948560485.1 uncultured Eubacterium sp. | reverse complement strand
AATGCAGACGAAGAAGTAAAAGAAAAATTATTAAAGGAATTATCCAGATTCAAATCATACGCAGGAAATGCAGTGGAAGGCAACGTTATCAGAACGTATTTGGAGAACATGTTAGAACTTCCGTGGAATAATGAAACAGAAGAAAATCCTGATTTGAAAAATGCAGAGGAAATTTTAAATAGAGATCATTATGAATTAAAAAAAGTGAAAGAGCGTATTTTAGAATTTCTGGCAGTGAGACAACTTACAATGGCAGAGAAAGTAAGTCCGATTATATGTCTTGTGGGACCACCGGGAACAGGAAAAACGTCTATTGCCCATTCAATTGCAGAAGCATTAAATAAGAAGTATGTCAGAATCTGTCTTGGCGGTGTGGACGATGAATCAGAAATTCGCGGACACAGAAAAACATATGTAGGCGCAATGCCGGGACGTATAGCGAAAGGATTAAAACAGGCAGGTACTTCAAATCCCCTGATTTTATTTGATGAGATTGATAAGATGGGAAGAGGGGTTCATGGAGACCCGGCAGCAGCATTGCTGGAGGTATTAGATTCAGAGCAGAATATGAAGTTTCGGGATAATTATGTAGAACTTCCAATCGACTTGTCGAAGGTATTATTTATTGCTACGGCAAATGATGCAGGCACTATTCCGGAGCCGTTGCTTGACCGAATGGAAATCATAGAAGTAGAGGGATATACAGAAAATGAAAAATTCCATATTGCAAAAGATCATTTATTGAAAAAGCAGTATGAAAAAAATGGTATTAAGAAGAGCTGGCTGTCAATTACGGACGAGGGAATCAACAGTATTATAAAGTACTATACAAGAGAAGCCGGTGTGAGACAGCTGGATAGAGAAATTTCGAAGGTATGCAGAAAGGCTGCCAGTGAAATTGTAAAGAACCAGAAGAAGCGGTTAAAGGTTACTTCAAAAAATATTGAAAAATATCTGGGAAGAAAAATCTACGATATTGATTTGGCAAATGAGAAGAACGATATTGGTATCGTAAGAGGATTGGCGTGGACCGCTGTAGGTGGAACTACACTTCAGATAGAAGTCAATACAATGCCGGGAAAAGGTGAATTAAAACTGACCGGACAGTTGGGTGATGTCATGAAAGAGTCGGCTCAGATTGCATTAACCTATGTAAGAAGCATTGCAGATGATTACGGTGTTAAAAAAGCATTTTTCAAAGAGCATGATATACATATCCATGTACCGGAAGGAGCTGTTCCAAAGGATGGTCCTTCTGCAGGTATTACGATGGCTACAGCCCTCTTGTCAGCAGCAGCGAAACGTAAGGTAAACTGTAAAGTTGCCATGACAGGAGAAGTTAACCTTCGGGGAAAGGTTATGCCAATTGGCGGATTAAAGGAAAAACTTCTGGCCGCAAAAAATGCAGGTATTAAGACAGTATTAGTTCCAAAGAAAAATGAGCCAATGCTTGATGAGATTTCAAAGGAAATTACCAGTGGCATGAAAATTGTTCTAGCGGAAGATATGAGTGAAGTGTTAAAAACAGCACTTTGTTAAATAGTAAATAAAGTAGTGAGGTAAAGGAAGATGATTGTTAAGAGTGTTGAATTAGAGACCGTTTGTGGGATAACTAGTAAACTGCCGGAAAATGTGATACCGGAAATTGCTTTTGCGGGTAAGTCCAATGTAGGTAAGTCATCTTTGATTAATGGTCTTGTAAATCGAAAAGCTTTAGCCAGAACATCTTCTCAGCCGGGAAAGACACAAACGATTAACTTCTATAATGTAAATAAAGAATGTTATTTTGTGGATCTGCCAGGCTACGGTTATGCCAGCGTAGCAAAAGAAGTGAAGGCAAAATGGGGAAAGATGATAGAGAATTATCTCCATACTTCGCAGGTTTTAAAAGCGGTGTTTTTGTTAATTGATATCAGACATGAACCATCAAACAATGATATCGATATGTATGAATGGATATTGGCAAATGGATATGAGCCGATTATTATTGCTACGAAACTGGATAAGATTAAAAGAAGCCAGATTCAAAAGCATTTAAAAATGATAAAGGTGGGATTAGATGTAGTTCCAGGAACAAAGATATTACCTTTTTCGGCACAGACGAAACAGGGAAAAGACGAGATACTGGCAGTGATAGATGAGCTGGTATATGGTACAAATGAGGAGTAACAACATATGGCGATAGAAACAGAAACTTTATATAAGTTAATGATTATGCATATGCTGAATAAAGTAGAATTTCCATTGACAAACACACAAATTGCACAATTTTTTCTGGAAAATGAATACACCAATTATTTTGCAGTGCAGAAAGCAATCAGTGAGTTGATAGAAGACGGGTTTGTTTTTTCTAATGTGAATCGAAACACATCCTATTATCATCTGACATCAGAGGGGAGAGAAAGCCTTAAATTTTTCGAAAACAAAATACCAAATCAGGTAGTAGACGATATTGACATGTTTTTGGTAGATAATAAATACGAACTGCGCAATGAAGTCGGAACAATTTCTGATTACTACAGGGCATCCAATGGAGATTATGTAGTTCACTGTCAGGTAAAAGAAGGTG
>CAOXUF010000132.1:0-3765 GCA_948560485.1 uncultured Eubacterium sp. | reverse complement strand
CATCTCAGATGTGTACCAATTGGGAAGCCATGAATAACAGTCAAAAAATATATCAGTTTATTATAGATAATCTGACAAAGTAAGTGGAGGAAAAAGTGGCACGTATAGACCAGAGTAAAATAAGAAATTTTTGTATTATAGCCCATATAGACCATGGAAAATCTACATTGGCAGACAGGATTATTGAGATGACAGGTCTTTTGACAAATAGAGAGATGCAGTCACAGGTTCTTGATAATATGGATTTGGAACGTGAACGTGGAATTACGATTAAGTCTCAGGCGGTCCGCACGGTATATAAAGCAAAAGATGGAGAAGAATATATTTTTAATTTGATTGATACGCCGGGGCATGTGGATTTCAATTATGAGGTATCAAGAAGTCTGGCAGCCTGCGATGGTGCTGTTTTGGTAGTAGATGCGGCTCAAGGGGTAGAAGCACAGACGCTGGCAAATGTGTATCTTGCGATGGATCATGATCTGGAAGTTTTTCCGGTAATTAATAAAGTGGATCTGCCTTCAGCAGACCCGGACAGAGTAAAAGCGGAAATAGAGGATGTGATTGGGCTTGAAGCAGAAGATGCACCTTTAGTTTCAGCAAAAACAGGATTAAACTGTGAAGATGTTTTAGAAGCGATTGTAAAAAATGTCCCGGCACCAACAGGTAATGCAGGCGCACCTTTGCAGGCATTAATTTTTGACAGTTTATATGATTCATATAAAGGGGTTATTGTGTTCTGCAGAATCAAGGAAGGTACCGTAAAGCCTGGAATGAATATTAAAATGATGGCGACCGGTGCTACAGCGAATGTAGTAGAAGTGGGATATTTCGGTGCAGGACAGTTTATTTCCTGTGATGAATTGTCAGCAGGAATG
Organism: uncultured Eubacterium sp.; assembly: GCA_948560485.1. The sequence continues at coordinate 2,890 of CAOXUF010000132.1, read as the reverse complement.
GTTGGATATATTACAGCCAGTATTAAAAATGTGGCAGATACAAAAGTAGGTGATACAGTAACGAATGCGGATGCACCATGCAGCGAGGCATTGCCGGGATATAAGGAAGTACAGTCTATGGTGTATTGTGGTCTGTATCCTGCCGATGGAGCAAAATACCCGGATTTAAGAGATGCACTGGAAAAATTACAGTTAAATGATGCGGCTTTAAAATACGAACCGGAAACGTCTGTTGCTCTTGGATTTGGATTCCGTTGTGGATTTTTGGGACTTTTGCATCTTGAGATAATTCAGGAGAGATTAGAGAGAGAATACGGTCTTGATTTAGTAACAACAGCTCCATCTGTTATTTATAAAGTTTATAAAGACAATGGAGAGATAATAGAGCTGACCAATCCAACAAATCTTCCTGACCCAAACGAAATATCTTATATGGAAGAGCCGATTGTCAGCGCCGAAATTATGGTGACAACAGAGTTTATTGGTGCGATTATGGAACTCTGCCAGCAGAGGCGTGGCAGATATATTAGCATGGAGTATGTAGAGGGACAGAGAGCGCTTTTGAAATATGATATTCCTTTAAATGAAATTATATACGATTTCTTTGATGCACTGAAATCCCGTTCCAGAGGGTATGCGTCATTTGACTATGAATTAAAAGGATATGAACAGGCGAAGTTAGTGAAGTTAGATATCCTTATTAATAAAGAAGAAGTGGATGCATTATCGTTTATTGTGCCGGAAGTTTCTGCATATGAGCGTGGAAAGAAGATGTGTGAGAAGTTAAAGAAAGAGATTCCAAGACAGTTATTTGAAGTGCCGATTCAGGCAGCGGTGGGTAGTAAGGTTATTGCTAGAGAAACAGTAAAGGCAATGCGAAAAGATGTTTTGGCAAAATGTTATGGTGGTGATATTTCCCGTAAGAAGAAGCTTCTCGAAAAACAGAAAGAAGGAAAGAAGCGTATGCGTCAGGTAGGAAATGTTGAGATACCACAGAGTGCATTTATGGCAGTATTGAAATTAGATGAAGAATAGGCATTGCCTATTCTTTTTCTCTATTAGTGTTAGGAGATGAAAAGGACAATGGACAAAAAGAACTTAGAGATTTATATACATATTCCATTTTGTGTGAAGAAGTGCGATTATTGTGATTTTTTATCTATGAAGGCAGATGAAAGTACAAAACGGGAATATGTACATGCTTTAATCAGGGAAATTGAATTAAGCAGAGAAAAGATGAAAGATTACCAGATAGATACAGTGTTTATTGGAGGGGGAACCCCGTCTATTCTAGATGGAGAATATATTGAAGAAATCATGCAGGCATTAAGTGAAAATAGTCTGGTTTCAGAGGATGCTGAGATTACGATAGAGTGTAATCCGGGAACTGTCACTGAAGAAAAACTGCTAACATATAGAAACGCAGGAATTAACAGAATCAGTTTTGGACTGCAGTCAGCTGATGATGAGGAGTTGAAAAGTATTGGAAGAATTCATAATTATGCACAGTTTGAAGAAAGTTTCAGGTTGGCAAGAGAAGCAGGTTTCGATAATATTAATATAGATATTATGAGTGCTCTTCCAGGTCAGAGTATCGAGACCTATCAAAATACCTTGAAAAAGGTTATTTCCCTGCAGGCGGAGCATATTTCGGCATATAGTCTGATTGTGGAAGAAGATACGCCGTTAAATGACAGAGTGCAGGAAGCTTTAGAAAAAGGAATAGACATTTTACCAGATGAAGATACAGAGCGTGAGATGTATTACCTGACAGAACGAAAATTAAGCGAAGCAGATTATAAGCGTTATGAAATATCCAATTACAGCAAGGCAGGCTATGAATGCAGGCACAATATAGGATATTGGAAAAGAGTTGAGTATCTGGGCTTTGGTTTAGGCGCAGCCTCAATGTATCAGGGGATGAGATATAATAATACTTATGAGATGGATAAGTATATAGGTTTGTTATCAGATGGAAAAGATGAAGACTGCGATTTTTATGGAGATAACGATTTTTTCCAGGATGATATCTGGGATATCCGAGAAGATGTATTATCTGTCTTAGAGGGGAAAATCCAGAGGCTTACGCGGAAGGATATGATGGAAGAGTTTATGTTTTTAGGACTCCGAATGATTGAGGGAATATCTGAAAAGGAATTTCAGAAGAACTTTGGAAGAAGTTATGACAGTGTTTATGGTAAGGTGACAGAAAAGCTGATTGCACAGGAATTAATAGAGAAAAATGGGGATAATGTAAAATTGACGAAAAGAGGCGTGGATGTAAGTAATTATGTAATGTCGCAATTTTTGTTGTAACATAATAAATTTATAAAGCAACTAAAAGAATATGTTGACGACTTTGGAATTGTCAAATATAATAAAAATAGTTGTAGGATTTTTTAGTATTTATTTTTTTGAAAAATTAGTGTATAATATTAAATATAAATTTATTATATTATTTGCTGTGACTGTATATATCAGCAGACATAAAAATAAGGTACAGATTATATATTATTTCCGCTTTCCAGTATGCGGCTAACAAGAGTCTGGAAATAAAAAAGTCCTATAATAGGACTTTTTTTATTGGAGGGAATACATATATGGAAATAGGAAGATTATATTTTGTTAAAGAAGAGTATTATGACAAGTATGGACAATTTGGCTTGTTGTATAATAAAGAAAATGTAGATGGGAGAGAACATAATCGACCTTGCTGTTATTTGTTCAAATATAGTGAGAGTAACATTTATTGGATGATTCCATTATCAACAAAGGTAGATAAGTATGAAAGGGAGTTTGAAAATTCAATTAAAAAATATGGCATATGTGATAATATAAGTTTTGGATATGTTTTAGGAAAAAAATGTGCCTTTTTATTACAAAATATGTT
>CAOXUF010000131.1:1758-6378 GCA_948560485.1 uncultured Eubacterium sp. | reverse complement strand
TTTCCCTACACGACGCTCTTCCGATCTACAATATAGGATGATTGCTGATTGTGATGCAGTTATTTGTAATGTAGATTTAGGAGAAGGACCTCATTATTTAAAGCAGAATGAGGAAGCGTTAAATTTGAACTGTTACATGGAAGGTAATAATGCAATAAGTTCTTTAGGACAAGTTTTATTAAAAAAAGAAGCTATTCCTCAAGAATGGGAGAAATATACTCTTTCTTGTAATGGGGCAGATGATTATTATTTGATTTTTATAATGTTGTTAAAAAAACAGAGGATGGTTGAACATAGAAAGACATTATATTATCATGTTCATACTGGAAATAATTTTTCGACTGATTTTAACGCGATATCTTTTTCTGTAATAGAAGTTTTAGAGAAATTTAAGCAAATCGGATTACTTACACAAAAAATAGCGGATTCAGCAATAGAACAGCGAAAAATGGATATGGAGGAACTTTTAAAGGAAGAAGAGAAATATCCTTGTAATATTCGGAAAGAACATGAAGATAATATAAAACTTATAAACTTATATGATAAATGTCTTAAAAATCTTGAAGCACATTATCCGATTGATAGTTATATAAAAACATTTCGATGTAATCGTATTGCTGTGTATGGTGCTGGAAAAATGGGAAAGCATTTTATCTATTGGATGTCGAATGCAAACCCTCAAATAGAATTTATTATTGACAAAAATAAAAAAGGTAAAATGGATGGAATCCCAATCATTAATTTAGATGAAGCCCTGAAGAAAAAGAATAAATTTGATATTATTATAGTAACTCCCATGCTTGAAACAAAGGATATTATAGTAGATTTAGAAAAATTATTTATCTGTCCCATTATATCTTTAGAAGCTGTAATCTATAATATGTCATGTCATTTATTAGGCTCTGCACACACTGTAAAAACTGCTCGATATGTGATAAATGAAACCTCATAGATATATTAATTGTATATAATAGTTTTGTTTATCAGGAGATTTAAAATCATGAAAAAGATAAAAGTTTCTGTTATTATGCCATCACTTAATGTAGCTCCTTATATTGAAGAATGCATAAGAAGTGTTCTCTATCAGTCGCTTAAAGAGATCGAGATTATTTGTATAGATGCGGGTTCTACGGATGGCACAGTTGAGATTTTAAAAAAATATGAAAAAGCTGACCAGCGAATGAAAATTGTGAATTTTGGGGTAAAAAGTTATGGTGCGCAGGTCAACTATGGGATTTTGGCAGCACAGGGAGAATATATAGCGATTCTGGAAACGGATGATTTTATTGAAGCAAAGATGTATGAAACCTTGTATTGCGCAGCAGAAGAACATCATGCCGATTATGCTAAAGCAGATTTTAAAAAATTTTTTGTCCTGAAAAGTGGCGAATATCTTTATAGTACAGTAAATCTGTTTGAGCATGAAAAAACTGAATTTTATGGAAAATTGATAAATCCTCATTCGATGGATGATTTGTATAAAGCAGATTATAACATCTGGAAAGGTATCTATAAAAGAGATTTTTTAATTCAAAATCATATTTTTTTGAATGAATCTGCTGGTGCATCCTATCAGGATATAGGTTTTATGGAAAAAGTGATGGCAGCAGCTAGAAGGGCTGTTTATCTTAACCAGCCATTTTATCATTATCGCATGGATCGTAATGATGCATCGTCCTATTCCATACATAGTCTTAAAAATACACAATTTGAATTTCAAAAGCTGCTGGAATACTTTGAAGGCAAAGAGAATATTTACTGGCGTGGAATATATCTTCATATGATGACTGCTTTTTTCAATGAATACGAAAAAACATTAAAAAAGACGGGATTTGCGTTTGAATCACCGGCGTGCAGCAATTATTATTTCTGGTTTATCGATAAGATAACGCAGGCTATAAAAGAACATTTTATTTCAACTGAAGATATGGAAAAGAAATATTGGGAAAAATTTAAACTGCTTTTAAAAAGTCCCTCTGCATTTGCAGAATTTTTAAAAAGTGAGAAAAGTCGATGCAGAGTATATGCGGATAATTTAAATTTTGATTATCCGACGCAGATTCTTATCTTTGGAGCAGGACATTGGGGTTATGAAACGCTGAAACTTATGCGGGAAAAAAAGAATTGTCAGATACAGGCATTTATTGATAATGACGAAGGGAAACAGGGGATGCTTGTAGAAAATTTGAAGATATGCAGTTTGAAAGAGGCGCTGTGTCAATTTCCGGATGCTTTTTTGTTTATAGCCAATGAAAAATATTATCCGGAAATACGGATGCAGATTGAGAAAGAAGGCCAGGGACATAAAATATTGTGTCCATTTGAATGAGGTGAGATAAATTGAAAGTTATTTTATTTGGGACAGGTAATTACTACAGGCAGTCAAAAGCATATATTGATATGACGCAGGTTATTTGCTTTGTAGATAATGACCCGAAAAAAACAGGTGCAATGCTTGATGGGAAAAAAATCATGACTCCAAAAGAAGCCGATTTTACAAATTGTGATTATGTTCTTGTTTTGGTGATGCGGTATCAGAGCATTTTGGAGCAGTTATCTGCGCTGGGAGTGAGCAGAGATAAAATTAAGCTGTATCCAGATTTGGATGATTTATTTGAAGTTAAGCCATGCATCTGTTCTGAAGGTAAGCAGTATGATTTTACACAATGGGCGGCTAACAGACCAGAGAAGAAAGTAATGTTGATTTGTCATGAACTGACGAGAAATGGTGTGTCAGTTGTACTTATGCATGTTGCCCAAGTTTTAAAGAGGATGGGTTATTGTCCATTGATGTCTGCCTTGCTTGAAGGTGAATTGTTGGAAGAATTACAGGAAAATCATATTGATTATATTCCGCAGATCCATTTGTTCTATGGCGGAAGACAGTTTGCTGATTTCATTGGAAAGATGGAGTTTATCATTGTGGGAACCATTGGTATAGCGGATGTTGTATGGAGAATTGCGCATATCGAAGTACCTGTAGTGTGGTGGATACATGAATCCAATGATAAGGATTTTCATGATTTTCCACTGCTTGTTAGAAATAATGTTTATTACTATGCTGGCGGAAAACGGGTCGTAGAATGTTTTAAAAAACATTACCCGTATTTATCTGTTGAAAAAATGCTGTATTATCTGCCGGATAATCGGGTTGAAACAAAATGCAGAGATGCTATTTTTAGAATAGGAATAATAGGACTGATTTATCCGAGAAAAGCACAGGATATTTTTGTGGAAGCAGTGAAAAAAATCCCTGCCGAAAAGAAGAATGCTATATCCTTTGAAATTGTGGGGAAGTATATTGAACCTGTTATTGATATGGATAAAGTTTTAAAAGAAAATCCGGAAATTCAATATATTGGGGAAATGTCACAGCGGGCATTGAACGATTATTTTGCTGGATTGGATCTGTTGGTATGTCCATCCAGAGATGATCCGATGCCGGTAGTTGTGACACAGGCTATGCAATATGGTATTCCATGTATTGTTTCTGACCAGGTAGGACAGAGTGAATATATTATTGATGGGAAGAATGGGTTTGTTTTTCCTACAGAGAACATTAAAGCTTTGAAAGAAAAAATAATCTACTGTATTGACCATAAAGATATTTTGTCGGACATTGGACAAGAATCCAGAAAAATTTATGAGAACTATTTTTCTGTAGAAGCAATGGAGGAAAATCTACAGAGAATAGAAGATAGGGTTAGACGTTAAAAGGCATAGAAGAGGAGAATACATGAGAATATCGGTATTGGGAGCAGCTGGATTTATTGGGACGAATCTTATTATGTCACTTATGCGGAATTCTTCTCATGAAATCTTGGCGGTAGATGAATCAGAAAGCTATTTTGATACATGTATCAGAACACAAAATGTTCATTGGTGTACTTGCAGATTTTGTACACAAACGGATTTTCACAAACTGCTTGCAGGACAGGAAATAGTATATCATTTAATCAGCACAAATAATCCTACATGTTCCAATCATAATATTGGAAAAGATATCGCAGAGAATGTATTAATTTCCATCAACATTCTGGAAGCTTGTGTAGCTAATCATGTGAAGAAAATTATTTTTATCTCTTCTGGCGGAACGGTTTATGGGAATCAGGTGGTATGTCCGATTAAAGAAGATACAATGACAAATCCTATTAATACTTATGGGATTCAAAAGCTTGCGATTGAAAAGTTATTTTATCTGTATCACCATATGTACGGGTTGGATTATTCGATTGTCCGTCTTGCTAATCCGTATGGGCCGCATCAAAGACCGAATGGAAGACTTGGAGTTGTTACTACATTTGTATATAGGGCTCTGAAAGAACAGGTATTGACGGTATATGGAGATGGAAATGTAATAAGAGATTATATTTATATTGATGATGCTGTGAATGGAATCATAAGAATTGCCGAAAATGAAAGCAGTGAAAAAATATTTAATTTAGGCAGTGGTAAAGGTACAAGTATTAATCAGGTGATAAAGATTATACAGAGGATTTTGGATAAGAAAGTTGTCGTTGAATATATTGAAGGGCGTTCTGTAGATGTGCCTGCGAATGTCCTTGATGTGACAAAGTATAAGATGACATTTGGGGTTAATAAATTTATTTCTCTTGAGAA